>CAXTRZ010000028.1:8772-15493 GCA_964246715.1 uncultured Acidobacteriaceae bacterium
CATCGAAGTAGAGAACGTAGACGCGTTGCGGCCGTTGGCCTTCAAGGATCGAGCGGACTTCGGCCTCGAACAGGCGCAATTGCCGCGAGTTCACCGAGCCCGAGCAATCGACAGCGATCGCAACTTCGCCTACTCCTTCCCGTACCACTCCGGGGAGGTAGAGTCCCGTCCAGATGTGGCGACGGTTGGGACGCATCCAGCTGTAGTCCGCAGGCGCGGTCTCGGACCACGCCCGGCGCAGCAGTTCTCGCCAGTCGACGGCTGCCTCGGCCGCTCCATCAAGAGAGCGCTCCATGCCCGCGGGAACTTTGCCAGCCTGCTTTGCGAGAGTGACCGCCTGATTTACGGCGAGGCTCCACTCTCTTGCCCGCTCCTCGACGGTTGGAACTTCCTCGTTCGCCGCGGGCGCATCCAGCACCTGCCCGATTCCACCTTCTGTGACCGGGGCCGACGGTTCGCCGAAATCATCCGGAGAGACATGAGGACCAGCAGTTCCGTCTCCTCCGCGTTCGTGCGTGTCGTCCCCAATGCCAGGCTCTTGCTCTGCGTCGGTCTGAAGCTGGTTGTAGATCTGTTCCGCGCTCATCTCGCGGAACCGGTCGTCTACCAGAACTCCCTCCGGCAGGTGAAGGCCGGCGTCGAGCAGGATCGGGTTGATGGCGTAGTCGCAGGCTTCATTCCACCGCTTTTGGTTTCGTCCGGAGCGGCGCACATGGTGCTGCAGTCCCGGATGCAGCACCTCGTGAGCCAGAACCCCGCAAAGGGTCGCAGCATTGAGCGTGTCCACGAAGTCGGGGTTATAGAACAGCGAGACGCCATCGGTGGCCATCGTCTTGATCGACCGGCACTCCCGTCCCTTCAACCGGAAAAGAAGAGACCCGAAGAAGGGATGATCCAGCAGTAGAGCGGTGCGCGCCTTCTGAAGACGTCGTTCGATGGTCGTCTGGGCTTTCATGCGACTGCTCCCATGTAGGCAGACATATGCTTGAAGATGCTGTCGACGCTCGGTGGAGGCTCTACCTGCGAACCTTCGCCAGCGTCGCGGTCCTGCAAGAGTCCGTCCATCTGCGCTACGATATTCGCCGCATCTGCTGCCGTGGTGACGCGCAGGAGGTCGTGCTTCTTGAGGTCCTGCGCGGAGTAGTTGCAGAGCCGCTGCTTGATCTGCTCTGCGAACCGATTCAGGTCTTCATCGCCCTGCACATTCAAGCGCGGGAGAATCTCCACCAGGTCGAAGACGTTGGTCACTAGCGACCCGTGAAAGCGTGACTCCGGTTCGTTCAGCCGGTCCACCATGTGGGAGACGACTTCGCGCAGCCTCTTCCACAAATCCTCCGTGCCGCGAGCCAACGATTGGCGCACATTCGCGTCGATCTCACGGGAGACACGTGCCTGCTCCTCGGCCGACATCTGGACTCGGAAGTCCGCGCCCGAGGGGATCGGCAGGATTTCGAGCTTCACGCCGAACTTCGTCCGCAGCTTCTCGGCGGAGGGATAATCCTCCTCCCGGAACAGCCCGTTCAACTCCGGGCGCACCTGGTCGATGTACTCCGGATAAACCGCAAGAAAGCTCTCTACTCCCTGCTCAAAGCTCGCCTCGAAGTCCCGCATCCGCTCCATCAACTCGAAGTAGAAGTTCGACGGCAACAAGCGAAAGCCCTCGTCGGACCAAGGCAGAGTGATCTTGTAGAAGTGCTGCCGTATCTGGCCAGCCAGCGTCCGCAGGTCATCCAGCTTGTTGGCACCACGCAGAAGCTGCTTGTTGTAGCGTCCGGCGCTCTGATGCGCTCCATGCTGCTGAGCAACGTCGCGACTGATCTTGCGGTCGTGTTTGACGGCAGTCCAGATGCTAATGTGGACGGCCGCGAGCATAGCGCGTTCGGTAATCATTGCAGTACCTCCCGGTATTCCACGCCGAATCGAATGAACTCCGGCGTTTGGGTAATTGCCACCTCTCGTGCGGCGGCGTCGCGGACGGCCATGACGCGCATCTCGGTCGGCATTCGGTCGAGATAAGTCAGCCCCCTGCCGATGGAGTTGTCGGTCAACACTCGGCCGAGCGCGGTGGCGACGGCGATCTGTGCGGAGGTTTCAGTGGGGACGACCGCGGTCGTCGGATTGAGGAGAATTTAGTAGATTTAGGGCAACTGACGGAACTGCCGGAGAAACCCGATAAGCTCCGAAGCCCCGCCTTGGCCGACCGTCCCGTCGAGCAATTGCGCCTCGAATTCGCTGGTCCCAGAAAGTAGTGCCGCGTTCCGACGTTTGGCGATCCCGGAGAGAACATTCGAGGCCATCTCCCAGGATCGCGGAGTGGGCCATGCGTTGGCATCGGCCGCCGTATCGCCCACGTGCAGCAGTTCCGGCTTCAGCCTCAAGAAGGCGATGATCTCAGGACGTATGCGTGCCTTGACTGCCCACTTGCACCAATCGTCCAAGTCGGCCTCGAGTTCGAGGTGCACGAAACGGTTGCGCAACGGACGCGGCATCGCAAAATGGACGCCCCGCTCCGAGGCTGGATTGCCGGCGGCGATGACGACCCATCCCTCCGGCAGCACGTATTCGCCGAGCTTACGATCGAGCACAAGCTGATAGCAACCGGCCTGGGTCATCTGGGGAGCGGAGGTGAGTTCGTCGAGGAAGAGGATGCCCTTGCCGGTAGTGGGCAGAAACTTCGGCGGCACCCATTCGGTCTGGTCCGCTGCAATGCGAGGTAGACCCCGTAGATCGACTGGATCGAGTTGCACGGCTCGTACATCGAGGAAGCTGAAGTCGAGGTCGGCCGCGACCTGCCCAACGATCTGCGATTTGCCGACACCGCACGGTCCCCAAATATGTAGAGGCACACGCTCGCCAATAAGCGCATGAAGCGCTTCATAAAGCTTGGAGGGTTTCATGGATTGTCCTTAGGTGGGTTCGAGGAGCGGCGCTCGAGTTGCGATTGGGAGGGGTTCTCTGGAAGCGGAGGGCAGGCGACTGCTCTAACGGGAGTGGGTGCCTCCACCGTTCCAACGCACCTTAGGGCCTTTGCCGCGATTCTGACAAAAGGGAGAACATGGGTTTCGGCGTTTTCATACTTGTTTGCGTACTCGTCTCGGGTATGCGCTGTAATCACCAGCAACTCTTCCTTCTGGCAGGGCCGGACGGAGCGTCGTCCAACCAACGCACCAAAATGGCCGTGGGTTCGATCCTCCTTCCGTAAGAAGAATGTTTTGCATGGGTTCCCTGTCGAGAAGGGATCGGACTGTTGTCGGCGGGCTCTACTCGATGAAGACTTTCAGATCTGTAGCCAGCACCATAACGAGATCATGTATGACGCCGTTCTCCGTCAGAGGAACAGAGACGTCGGCGGGACGAAGCTCGGTTGTTCCGATTCTTGTTCCAAAGAGAACGACCGCCTTCGCGCGATCATCCTGCCGGCTAGTCCACAGCAATCCTTGCGCTTGAGGAAATTGGGTATACAGTTGCTCGGCCCATTTCCTCGTTTCGGGATAGTGCGTCTTCGTCGTATCGACGAGGTCATGGGGGTGGACACCGAGTCGCCTCAAGCCGACCTTGCTGAGGTCAATAAGTTCAAAATTCGGCATGAAGACTAGTGTGGAGATGAGTTTGCTTTCGAGCCTGCTTACCGAAACCCTCTTAAATCCGGGCTTGTAAGGGACATCATGAAAGACGGTTTCCATAAGCGCGCTTTGCGGCGTGGTGGCCGCATAGAGTGTGGGGATCACCTCTCCGGCAGAATCGTGGATCGGACTGAATCGCGCGTTTCCCAGTGGGCTGGCATTGAACGAGTCAACCACGTACGCCTCATTGTGAACGCGGTACATGATCTCGCCCGCACCCCATGTCACCAATTTGGCGTCGAGCGATCCAGCAGGCGGCGCCTTACCCCGCGCCGCTTTAGCCATGCTGCACTCCAGCGACCTCGTCCTTCGCCGCTGCGATCACGCGATCCGGATCGACGGCCAACACGTCCCGCGGTCGCTCGTCATCGAGAAAGCTATTCAGTGCAGCAAACCAGAAGGCCAAACCCCATCCATCCTTGGCCTTGCCGAAGATACGGAGAATCTCCGCCATTTGCTTGCGTGGGCGGTAGTCATCCGGATTCAGCGCATACAACGGGAAGTAGTCGTCTCTCCCATGCTGAATCGCAAAGATGTCCCGGCTTCGCTTCCACTTGTTCGGCTGCACGCTCGGATTGATGGCGCTGAACCCGGCGAGCTTCGCTACCTCGGCCGCGGGAAGAAAGTCACCGCTGTTAAGGATGTCCGTCTTGGCGTCGATGAGCATGCGGGCTTGCTCTCGCGCCGCCTTTGAAGGCGCCACATCCGTCAGGAAGATGCTGACGAATTTCTTCAGGGTATCCGTCTGCCGCTGCTCGATGAGTTGTGGAAGGAACTCGGCTACGCGCTGAAAGACACTTTCCGCTGCCGCCACCTGCTCGTCGTCTGCAAAGCTCACCGCGACCGTTCGCCGATTCGGGGACTTGTGGAGCAATGCGATGACATCCTGGCCGGTGCCGCTCATTACCAGCGGCGTAATCTGCTCAATTTGCTTGATATTGGACATAGAGAGCACCTCAATGATTGTCGCATATTTAGATTATCACACGTTCAATGATAATCTAAATCATCACCGCGGCTGAATTCCCCCCACGCGTTGTGGGCCAATCGGCCGACCCGTTGCTCATGACGCGGCCTGGGTGGTCTCGTTCGCTTGTAACGCGAAAAGTCCGAGTTGCCTTTCAGACACTTTCCGGTAAGTCACCTACCGGTTGACGAGAAGCACGGTGTCAGGAACTGGTCTGGGCTTCAAGTCAGGCTGAATAGGCGCGTTGGCTTGTATCTGACTTAGCTGTCAAACGGCGGAATCTACCACAAACCACCCTCTGAAGTACGTCCGTGGATCAGGCCGGCGGAATGCCGAGGTCCTGCATCCTGTTCTGGATTTTGCGCTTAGTTCCGCCCTGATTCGGATCTAAGCGGGCACGAGCATTCCGCTACAGAACTCCACGGGCGCCTTGGATTCTCAATCGCTCTTTCGCGTCGTATATATCCGTCACATGTAATATCTGAACGACGTTAGAGGCTCCTCATCTCCTTTCTGACCGAATTCCGACATGATGCCGCCGACTTTCCGCGCAAACGCAAGCGTCACAGGAGTACCTCCAGTAATACTCGCCGTGTTCCAGTTCATACGACTGAGGGCCAGGATATCCTGCGCGGAAGCCCTCAAGTCTTGGGGGATATCGCTTCTAAGCTCTGCTGGCGCCGGAATGTGCGGCCCTGGATAAGTACCTAGTTCAGGCATGTACCCAGTGGTGAAGATATAGCTCTTCGACTCGTTGACCCTGCAGAATGTTCCGCGGTTGGGCGGATATGAGCCAAACCTGACCAGACGGAATTGAGTTGGCATCCAATTGATCAGTTCGACGACGGGCACACTTGAAAGTGCGTCTCGGAAACCCTGACTCTCGCTGGCGCTGAACATCGATGTCTTGTGCAAGACCACACGCAGTGGGATTCCACCCGTTCGGTCACGATATTCTTCAAGAATGTTCACGGCAAGCCGGGCCGCCTGCTCATTACTCAAGTGAACTTCACGCCCCTGCTCATCCGACCAATCGACACTCCCCCCCCTCAGCGCGAAGCCCTCACCTTGATTCGAGAAAGCCTGTGCAATGCTCGAGTGAACGAGGTGACGCTTGGTCGTCTGGAGATGGTGAAAGCTCACACCGACGAAGCATGTCTCCGGGCCATCAGCTCTTAGTCTCCAGGGAATGCCGCCCGCTTTGTAATACAGACCAACACAACTGTTCCATGCCCTGGTGGCAGGACCTTGGCCGCTGGCGCCATCAAGAACGAGACCGTTGGTTGCTAGTTGAACTGGGATTCTTGAATGCATCGCTCGCGCTTTCAGCGCACGTCGGAAGTCTCTTCGCAAAAGGTCTTCCGGTTGCTCGTCGAGAGCCTCCGCCTCAAAAAGAGCAAGTTGATTGTCGGTCTTTCGCTTGCGCAAAGCCTTCGCGGCTGAACGGTCCTCCTCTGTCAACGAATTTTCAATCGACCAGCACTTTGCAATCAGTTCGTCCGGGATACAACAAAAAATCACGTTAGGCCGAGTTGCTTCCAACTCGGCAAGCCGCTTGATCCCAGCCGAAAAGACGTCGAGCACGGTTTCAAATCGAAGCTTGGTATCGGTCAACGCAAGGGCAGCGTCCAGTTCCGACTGAGCGCCTTCAAATGAAACCGTCAGATGCGGTGCGGTAACCAAGTCGGCTCGAAAAATCGCAGAGAATCCGGGAAAAGCCGGGTATTGGGAGCGACTGCGGTCAGCTTCCAGCGTGCCCTTGCATCTCTCAAGCCACGAGGCAGTACGGTCGACCATCTCTCTGGGGCCGACTAAACCTACAAGAATTTTTTCGCTCCGCGCAGCCCCAAATCGGAGATCGAAGGGGCCGGCTTGTCTCAAGCCGTCCCTCGGGTCTGTAAAGTCTCCCGGGCTGCCAAACTCAAGCAGGGGGGGCGGCAATTCACTTAATTCAATCTTGATAGCCATTTGACGTGCCCTCTTCCTGACTTTCTGCAAGCTCGATCAATTCACTATCTAGTTCCTGAAAATCGTCGTCACTGCTCCCGTCAAAATACTCCGAATCCCGAGGGAGAGCAGCGTCAACTGACGTCACGGTCGGCAGTCTAGATGCGAGAGTAATTCCCGCAGA
>CAXTRZ010000029.1:0-5967 GCA_964246715.1 uncultured Acidobacteriaceae bacterium
CACTACCCCCTCCTCGACCGCGGCTTCCACTTCGTCAACCAGTGGGGCCTCGAACGCTAGAAAGTGGAGCCCTGTTAAGGGGCACGGGTTCACCCATGCCGCAAGATTGGCTGACAACGGATCCGGCTTCAGCCGCTGAGGTACGCTTTGCCTGGATCAGCGACCCCGTTCTCAGTCCCACGAACAAACGCCCCACCCTCGCGAAGAGAATGGGGCTTTGGATCACCTCCGCAAGCCTTACTTAACCAACTCCCCCGTCGCCGTTCGGTACTCGATCGGCCCCAGCTTCGCATCCTTCAGCCCCGGCTCAATCTTCGCCTTGTCTCCCACTGCGATGATGATCAGATTATCCGGATGCACGTCCTCCTTTGCCACCCGAACCACATCCGCCGCCGTCACCGCCTTGTACCGGTCCGGCAGCGTCGTGTAATAGTCCAGCGGCCGCTTGTAGAGGAACAGTGACGAGATCGCACTCGCCGTCGCCGCCGTCGTCTCAAACCGCGCCGGAATTGACTGGATCCGCGCATCCTTCGCCTGCTTCAGCTCCGCATCCGTCGGCGGATTCGCCGGAAACCGCGAAATCTCGTACAGCAGCTCCTTCGCCGCCGGCCCTGTAATATCCGTGCGCACCAGCCCGCCCGCATAAAACGGCCCGCCCTTCCGGTAGTACAGATACGCCGAGTTCACCCCGTACGTGTACCCATGCTCCTCGCGCAGGTTCATGTTAATGCGGCTCGCAAACGCCCCGCCCAGCGTATAGTTCATCACCTGCACCGCCTCAAAGTCCGGCGTCGTCACCGGAAGCCCCAGCCCGAAGACAGCCAACGCCGTCTGCGGCGCGCCCGGCTTATCCACAATCACAATATGCCGCGCCGGCGGCGCAGGCGCAGCCGGAATCGTCACGTCAGAGCTCGCCGCGCTCGTCCAATTGCCAAAGTACTTCTCCGCCAGCCGCCTCGCCTCCGCCTCGGACACATCGCCAGCCACAGAAAGCGCGGAGTCCGCCGGCCCATAGTGCGCCGCGTAAAAGCCCGTCACATCCTCCCGCGAGATGCTCTTTACGCTCGTCTCAGTCCCCGCGGATGAGGTCCCATACGGCTGCTTGCCATACACCAGCATCGGAGCCACCCGGAACGCAATCGCATACGGAGAGTCCGCCTCCTGCGAGATCGACACCAGCCGCTCCTTCTTCACGCGGTCCAGATCCGTCGGCGCAAACGCCGGATGCCGCACCACATCCGCCAGCAACTCCATCCCCGCGTCCGCATGGTTGGTCAGCACGCTCAGGCTCACGCTGGCGGAGTCCATCGAGTCCCCGCTCGCCGTAATCCGCGTCCCAATCCGCTCCTGGTCAGACGCCAGTTGCGTCAGCGGCCGCGTCGTCGTCGCCTCGCCCATCGTCGTCGCCGTCAGACTCGCCAGCCCCGCCTTCTCCTGCGAGTTGTTCTCTCCGCCCGCCCGCGCCGTTAGTTGCGCGGACAGCACCGGCAGGTTCTTATCCTCCACAAAGTAAACCTGCAGCCCGTTCTTTAGCGTGAACGTCTTCGGCGCCGGCAGATGGAAGGTCAGCGCTGGTCCCGGAGCGGGTGCGGTCTTGCGCCAGTCCTGCGACGCCTCAAACTCCGCCGAGTACGGGTTCGTAATCTTCACCTCCGCATCCGTGTTCTCCGGACTGCGCGGCACATCGTTCAACTCCTTCTTGCCCGGCACGCAGTACACCACCACAGCCGATTCCTTGGTCAGGTACTTCGCCGCCGCGGCCTTCGCGCTCGCTGGCGTCACCGCCTCTTCCATCGCAATCTGCTTGGGCAAAAAGCCCGGATCGCCCGTGTACTGGTTGAACTGGTTCAGCGTGTCCGCAACACCGCCAAACCCGCCCAGACGCTGCAGCCCGGAGATCGTCCCGGTCATCTGCACGGCCTTGGCAGCTTCGACTTCAGCGGCGCTAAGACCTTCCGTCTGCAGCTTGCCGATCTCGCTCCATACAGTCGCCTCCAGGTCCTCCAGCCTCACCCCTGGCTTGGGCGTAACGGTGCAGAAGACCATGCCCGTCAGCTTCAGCGGCTGGTCGTAGCAGCTCACGTCCTGCGCCACCTGCGTCTTGAATCGCAGCGCCGTGTCCAGCCGGCTTGCCTTCGCGCCCCCCAGCGCGTACGTCGCCACCTGCGTGGCGGCGGCCTCAGCCGTGTACGCCGCCGGCGTCAGCCACGCAATATTCAGTTGCGGTAGTTGCACATCATCCGTCACCGTCTCCCGCCGCTGGCTGGTAATCGGCGGCGTCGACACGTTTACCGGCGCAACCGGTGGCCCGGATGGGATCGGCCCAAAGTACTTCGTCAGCAGCTCCTTCAACCGCTTCGGATCGAAGTCCCCGGCGATCGCAATCGACGCATTGTTCGGCGTGTAAAACTGCTGGTGAAAGTCGCGAATATCGTTGATCCGCGCCGCCTCAATGTCCGCGTGCGATCCGATCACATCCGCGTAGTAGGGGTGCTCCTTCGGAAACAGAAGCTGGTACAGCCTCTCGTTGGCCAGGTCGTACGGCTGCCCCTCGCCCTGCCGCCGCTCGTTCCGCACCACGTCCCGCTGGTTCGCCAGCTTCGTCCGGTCCAGACCCTCCATCAGGAAGCCCATCCGGTCGCTCTCCAGCCAAAGCCCCAGCTCCAACTGGTTTGCCGGAAGCGTCTCAAAGTAGTTCGTCCGGTCGAAGCTCGTGGTCCCATTCACGTCAGAGGCTCCCGCGCCCTGCACAATCTTGATGTGCGCCTTCTCCCCCACGTGCTCAGACCCCTCAAACATCATGTGCTCGAACAAATGCGCAAAGCCGGTCCGGCCCGGACGCTCGTTCAGCGGCCCCACGTGGTACCACAGGTCCACCGCCACCAGCGGCAGCCGGTGATCCTCATGCGTAATCACCTTCAGCCCGTTTGGCAGCGTATAGGTCTCGTACTTGATCTCCGGCAGCTTCAACGGCGCAGGAGGAGCCGGAGGCGCGGCGGCATAGCCAACAGAAGCGACGAACGCGAGGAAAAACGTGGAGGCGGCAGCAAGGGTACGAATCGGCATACAAAGTCCTTGGGCAAAGCGTCTGGAACTCTAACGTGTTTCAGAGTACGACGAATGGCCCATGCTTAGGAAAGCAAACACACCTTCGCGTTCAGCTGGCCCGGACCACCTCGATAGCCATCCATCCTCTCCTTCCTCAGCGGACCTAGCGTCATCTCCTCCGCGTCCCTTGCGTCCCGTTCTTTGCCTTTCTTAACCCCGCGCACCGCCCTGAAAAGCCCCCAGCCAAAAACGCACGCCAAGGGCCAAAGTTGTCAAAGCAGGAAACATTCCACCACCACGCAAGAAAACACCGTGCAAAGACGTCAAACCCACGCCAATGGCGGACTCCACCACAGCTTCACATGGTTCTAAACCACGTTTACGGTGCATAAAACCACACGCAACTCCACATTTGCGCGGTGACTTTCTAACGTGGTGGACCCCTGGAATTGCGGTACTCTACGGGCATGAAGTGGACTGGCGCAGTGAAAGTGGTCGACTCCCACACCGAAGGCGAACCCACCCGCGTGGTCATAGCTGGCGGCCCAGATCTGGGCCAAGGCCCCATATCCGAGCGTCTAGCACGCTTTAAGGCCCGTTTTGACGGTTTCCGCTCCGGCATCGTCTGCGAGCCTCGCGGATCGGAGGTCATCGTAGGCGCCCTCCTCATGGAACCCATAAACCCCTTGCACGCAGCCGCTGTCCTCTTCTTCAACGACGCAGGCGTCCTCGGCATGTGCGGCCACGGCACCATCGGCGTCATCACCACCCTCGCCCACCTCGGCCGCATCGCAGTCGGCCGCCACACCCTCGAAACTCCCGTTGGCGAGGTCGCCGCCACCCTGCATGAAGACGGCAGCGTGACCGTCGAAAACGTCCCCAGCTACCGCTACAAAGCCAACGTGTGCGTAGAAGTTCAACATCTTGGGGATTTCACGGGGGACATCGCCTGGGGCGGAAACTGGTTCTTCCTCATAGAGCGTCATCCCTATGAGCTCACCATCAAAAACCGCCGTGAACTCATAGAGGCCACCTCCGCAATCCGCCAAACCCTTGCATCCAAAGGCATCACCGGCGAGCACGGCGCCCCCATCGACCACATCGAGTTCTTCTCTCCACCCCTCGACCCTAACAACTCCGCCCGCAATTTTATCCTCTGCCCCGGCGCCTCCTTCGACCGCTCCCCTTGCGGCACCGGCACCAGCGCAAAGATGGCCTGCCTCCACGCCGACCGCAAATTACCCGAACGCCACCTCTACCGCCAGGAAGGAATCTTGGGAACGGTCTTTGAAGGATCGGTGACGGTAGCAGGGGAAGACAGTGTGCTGCCAAAAATTCGCGGACGAGCGTGGGTGACTGGCGAGGCGACGCTGCACTTCGCGGACGATGATCCGTTTGCGGAAGGAATAGCATTTGAGCTTTGACGTCGCGGTAGTGGGCGCGGGGATCGTTGGGTGTTGCTGTGCGCGCGAGTGTGCGGCGGCAGGCATGAAGGTCGCCCTGATTGACGCTGGCGTATTGGGCAGCGGCGCCAGCGGCGCGGCGATGGGCCACGTGGTCGTGCTCGATGACTCGCCGGCGCAGTTGGCGTTGACGGGATGGTCGCGCGGGCTGTGGCGGGAGATGGCTGCAGACCTGCCGGCAGGCGTGGAGTACCGTACGCCGGGAACGATATGGGTGGCAGCGAATGACGAGGAGTTGAACGAGTGTGAGGGAAAGCAGGCGCGGTTTGCGGCAGCGGGGGTTGGCTCCCATGTGCTAAGCGCGGCGAAGCTTGCGGCCATGGAGCCGGAGTTGCGTTCCGGGCTTGCAGGCGGATTACTCGTTGAGGAGGATGCGGTTCTCAATCCAGGCGCGGCTGTAGCGTTCTTCTTAGGTCAGGCGGAGCGGACTAGAGTGAAGATGTTTCACTCACGTGCAATCGCCGCGGGACAAGGCACGATTGCATTTGCGGATGGAACCAGGCTTGAGGCGGAGCGCCTTGTTCTGGCGGTAGGGACTGAGAGCGATCTGCTCCCGCAAATGCCGATTCGCCGGCGCAAGGGGCACCTGGCCTTAACAGAAGCGCGGGCAGGATTCGTCCGGCATCAACTGGTTGAGCTTGGGTATTTGAAGAGCGCGCACGCGAGCGAGGGAGACTCGGTGGCGTTCAACGTGCAGCCGCGAGCAAACGGGCAAGTTCTGGTGGGCTCCTCGCGGCAGTATGGCGCGGAGGACACGAACGTCGAGCTCGCCGTCATGGACGCCATGATGGCTCGAGCGCTGCACTTCATGCCCGCGCTGGCAGCTTTAAGGATCGAGCGGACGTGGACGGGGCTGCGGGCGGCGACCACAGACAAGCTGCCCCTGGTCGGCCCTGCCGCAAACATCTCCGGCGATGTGACGCTATGGCTCGCCCTGGGCTTCGAGGGTCTGGGAATTACCACGGCGCCAGGCGCGGCGCGGCTGCTGATGGATGGAATGCTGGGCCGGACCTCGGCGATCGATAGGACACCGTATCTGCCTGCAAGAATGGGTGGCGAGCTCTGCCCTAAGCCCGCGGCATAAAGATCACAAAGAGTTACAAACCATGATGGAGTGGACTGGGGTTCTGCCGGCGATGACGACGCCGTTCGATGAAGCAATGCAGGTAGACCATGCCTTCCTGGCGCAGCATGCCGCGTGGCAGTTAGGCAACGGATGCTCCGGGCTGGTCATGCTGGGGTCGCTCGGCGAAGGCGCAACGTTGGAGCATCAGGAGAAGCTCGCGATACTCAAAACGGCAGTGCGTATTGCGGAGGAAAAGCCGGTCGTCGCAGCCATCTCGTCCTTATCCACCGCCGGCGCGGTACGGCTGGCGAAGGAGGCCGAACAGGCCGGATGCAGCGGGCTGATGGTCTTGCCGCCATACGTCTACACCAGCGACTGGCGCGAGATGAA
>CAXTRZ010000029.1:5977-15208 GCA_964246715.1 uncultured Acidobacteriaceae bacterium
GATGAAGGCGCATGTGGCTGCCGTCATCGGCGCGACCGGGCTTTCCTGCATGCTCTACAACAATCCAGTCGCGTACAAGACCGACTTTCTTCCGGCGCAGATTATGGAGCTTGCAGCAGAGCACGCGAACCTGAGCGCCGTCAAAGAATCCAGCGCGGATGTGCGCCGCGTGGCGGCCATTCGCGAGATGCTGGGCGAGAGGCTGAAGATCTGCGTAGGCGTGGATGATGTATTGGTAGAAGGCGTCAGCGCGGGCGCCGTGGGCTGGGTGGCCGGGCTGGTCAATGCCTATCCTGCCGCGTCTGTGAAGCTGTTTAAGCTGGCGCGAGCAGGCGAGCAGGCGTTTGATTTATATAGGTGGTTCCTGCCGCTGCTGCGTATGGATACCGTGCCGAAGTTCGTGCAGTTGATCAAATGGGTGCAGGAGCAGGCAGGGGTCGGCTCCGCGCGGGTGCGGGCGCCGCGCATGGAGCTTCATGGCGCGGAACTCGATGAGGCAAAGGCCGTGTTTGCCAAAGCGGTAAGCACGAGGCCTGCAGTCAAGGAACAAGCATTCGCGGAGTTCGCCGGGGCTTGACAGAGCCAGGGCCGCGTTCCACGCTATCCTGACCACACCCGAATCGAGCTTACTCTCCGCAAGGACACCACGCCCCAATGCGCACTCGTCTGGAACAGCACTTCCATTTTGCGGAGCACGGTACCAACTGGCGCACCGAGACACTGGCCGGCGTGACCACGTTCCTTACCATGGCCTACATCATCTTCGTCAATCCGGCCATCCTGTCTGAGACGGGAATGCCGCTGGCCGCAGTGACCGCAGCGACCTGTCTTTGCGCGGCCTTCGGCAGCATCCTGATGGGCGCGCTGGCAAACTATCCGCTGGCGCTCGCGCCGGGTATGGGATTAAACGCCTACTTCACTTACACGGTGGTCAAAGGCATGGGCGTGCCATGGCAGACGGCCCTTGGCGCGGTCTTCCTTTCCGGGATCGTCTTCTTGCTGCTTACGTTTACCGGCATCCGGCAACGGCTCGTCGCGGCGATTCCTCATCAACTTCATGCGGCGGTGGCGGGAGGCATTGGGCTCTTCATCGCCTTCATCGGACTGCGCAATGCCGGCCTCATCGTGCCCAGCGCGGCAACGACCGTCACGCTGGGCAATCTACACAGCCCAACGGCTGCGCTGGCTCTCTTTGGCGTGCTGCTGATCGCGGCGCTGCAGTCCCTGCGGGTAAAAGCCTCCATGCTGATTGGCGTAATGGGCACTATGCTGTTGGGCATCCTGGCGCACCAGGTGCACTGGACCCCTACGACGTTTTCTCCCGGCGCGATTCGTGCCACGGCCTTTCAACTCGACGTTCGCGGCGCACTGCGCCTGCACGCCTTTGAGGTAATCTTCGTGTTTCTGTTTGTGGACCTATTTGACAACATCGGCACGCTGTTAGCGGTCACGCAACGTGCCGGGCTCATTGCGCCGGACCATACCATTCCCCGCCTGGACCGCATCTTCTTTGCAGACGCGGCAAGCACAGTCGTCGGCTCGCTCGCAGGGACCAGCACCGTGACCAGTTACATTGAGTCAGCCTCCGGCGTCGCGGCCGGCGGCCGCACGGGAGTGACGGCCATTGTGACCGGTGTTCTGTTTCTGCTGGCCTTGTTTGTGGCTCCGCTGGTGGGCGCAATTCCATCCTTTGCCACCTCGCCCGCATTGATTTTGGTGGGTGGGCTGATGTTGGCGGGAGTCAAAACAATCGAGTGGGATAACCCGGCAATCGCCATTCCAGCCTTCCTGACCCTGGTCACGATTCCGCTAACTTACTCCATCGCAACCGGACTCAGCTTTGGCCTGATTAGCTTTGCGATGTTAGAAGTCGTTACCGGACACGCGAAGGCACAGAACTGGATGCTGTACGCACTCGCGGTTCTGTTTGTGGTGAGGCTGATCTATATGGGGGCCGGCTGACTCCACGCGGAACGCAGAGATATAAAGGTCCAAAGGACCTGGAAGTTGCAATCTGTCACAGGCCAGGCTTATTTGCCGGCGTGGAAGTCGAAGGTAACAGCTATGGTGGTCAGTAGCGTCGCCGCAATCAGAATGCTAGGCACGAGCTCCATACGTGGCTCCTGGTATTACAAAAGCCGGCTGAACACTTCTTCAGCGGACGTCTGCATAAGACATATCGGCAATCCGCTTGCAAAATTTGAGCGCTCGCGAACGACGAGATGGCCAACGATGAAGGAGCGCGGGGAGGTTCGCCCCTTCACCACAAGCCGGTAAATTAGATGGAGCTGGTAAGAGAGTTGCCGACGCTGTTGAAGGCAGTGCTGATCTTGGTGGACAGACCGGACATGGCGCCCACAGCGGCGAGACCGACGAGACCCGCGACCAGCGCGTACTCGATCAGGTCCTGACCAGATTCATCCTGCAGCAGGTTGAGAAAAAGTTTCTTGGAAACATTCATGGGAGTGGTGTCCTTTGAGGGGGTTTGTGGGTTGAGGGTTCGGTGGTCGTTTGCGGCACTCGCTGCCGGAAGGTATGAGCCGGAACTCGTTTGCTCGGAGCGTCTTTTCACTGCTCCTCTGCGCTTGCTACTGTTATCGGCGTTTCGCGGAAAAACCGAAATTACCCGAAGGTGGGAGGCCGCTACAACTCGCGGCTTTTAGCGCGCGACCATCAGTTCCGGGTAATTTTCACAATTGGAAGGTGAACCATAACGCCTGAAAGCCGGTAGATGTGTATCGATTCGAGGCACTTGCTCCCTAAGCCATGCCCACAATGGCGGTCTCACTGGCTGGGCCTGATAAGCTGTCGTTAGCGGCGCTGACCGCAGTTTTTTCAAGTCGACATCAGGACGGAACATGAGCTTCAAGGTCGTCATCGCTGATAGTCAGGCTGTTTTTCGCACCGGAGCGGCACGTCTGTTAGCGGTTGAGGAAGACTTCCGGATCGTTGGGCAGTGCGACGATCTGGTCCGCTTGTACCAGGCCGCGGAGAAGAGCCTCGGCACGTTGATCTTGTGTGCCAACTCGCTACAGCCTGACCTTCCCCTTTTGCTGGAGAAATCCAAAGCGGGAAAGAATCTTGTGATCGGCGTGCTGGAGAATACGGAATCCAGTGAACCGTTCACCAAGCTAGGCATTCGCGGGGTCATCTACCGCGATGTCGGTTCGACGGATCTCGTTAAGTGTCTGCGAACCGTGGGACGCGGAGGCAACTATACGCAACAGCGTGCGAAGTCCGGAACTGTTGAGTTTGAAAGCGATATGGTGGGTGAACGTGCTCGCGACCGGCTCACGCCAAAGGAACTCCGCATCGTCAGCCTGATTGTGCAGGGCTATAAAAATAAGGACATCGCCCAGGAGTTGAACAATACCGAGCAGGTCATCAAGAACTACCTGCGATCGATCTTTGATAAGACCGGCGTCTCCGATCGGTTGGAGCTGGCGCTGTTTACGATTCACCATCGCGTGCTTGCCGATGGAGTGAATCGAGCGAACCTGACGGCAAAGGACCCAGCCTCGATGCAGAGCAGCAACTAACTTTGCATCAGTTGCCTGATGCAGCCAGCGCTCGGAAGATCCCGATCCCGGCCGGTCCCAGCAGCACAATGAACATGCTCGGAAAGATAAAGAAGACCAGCGGGAAGATGATCTTCACCGTCGTCTTTGCCGCAAGTTCCTCCGCCTTCTGACGGCGCTTTTGCCGAATGCCGTCGGCGAAGTTGCTTAAAGCCTTTGCGATCGGCGTACCAAAGCGTTCCGTCTGCATCAGCATATTGACAAAGGCCTCAATCTCCACCAGTTGACTCCGCTGCGCCATGGCCCCCCAGGCATCAATGCGCAACTTCCCGGCGCGCTGCTCGCGATTGATCTGCATCAGCTCTTCGTAAATCTGCGGGTGACTCACGCTTAACTCCTGCCCGGCGCGCATCATAGCCTGGTCCAGGCCAAGCCCTGCGTCTACGCAGATCACCAACAAGTCAACGGCGTCTGGAACGCTGAGGCGGATCTTCTCGCGCCGTCGTTTGATCAAGCGCTGCAGCACCATGTCCGGCGCAATGTACGTGATGGCAGGCAGGCCCAGCATCCACATCAAGCGGCTGCCCGGCAAAAATGAGCCCACAATCAGCGTGACGATCGGCCCCAGGATGCGCGCACCCAGATAGATGTCCTTCTGCTTTCCAGTCCTGAACCCGGCCTGCGCCAGCCGCTCGGCCAATTGTGCATCATCCCCCATGCCCAACACGGATCGCAGCCAATGCACCAGCTTCATCAGTGCCGTCTGCAGATGGCGCGGTCTCGGCTTGGCCTTTTGTATCTGCCGCACGCCTTGCGTAATGGCGTACACCCGCTCGGAAGCGGCGCGGCTGGAGCGGCTGAGCATCACCGAGGCGAGCGCGCCCATGCCGCAAAAGATCGTTACGGCCATCAGGATGTAGAACAGCGGATGCATAGCGTGCTTAAGTCCTCGTTTACAACGTTGCGTCAGACCTTGATGTCGACGATTCTGCTGATCACAAATCCGCCTAGACCAATCAGCGCAGCCGCGGCATACAGCAGCTTGTGGCCCAGCGGATCGTAGAAGAGTACATGCGAGTAGCCGGGCGTCATAAAGTTGATCAAGCCCAGCATGACGACTGGCATAAGACCGAGAATCCAGCCCGTAAGCCGGCCCTGCGCAGTGTAGGTTTTAACCTCGCCTTCAATGCGGGTGCGCTCTCGGATCACCTTCGTCGTGCGGTCGAGAATGTCCGTTAAATCTCCGCCAGTCTCCTTCTGCACCAGAATGGCAGTCACCAGGAAGTGCAGATCCTTCAGCGGAACGCGGCTGGCCATCAGCAGCAGCGCATCGCGAAAGGGAATGCCGAACTTCTGCTGCTGGAAGCAGAGGTCGAACTCGCCCGCAAGCGGCTGTGGAGACTGCTCCGCCACCACCTCAATACACGAAGCCATGGAGTGACCCGCCGTGAGCGCACGCGCCATCAACTCGATCGCATCCGGAAGCGCGGCGCCAAACTTCGAGAGCCTGCGTCCCTTCTTGAAGCGCAGCAGGAAGTAACGGATCGAGCCACCCACCACGGCTGCTAACGCCATCAACGGTAGATTGTCAAGGAAAAGGTGTACGGCGAAGGCAGAGACCGCGGCAAGGCCAAGACTCGTCAATACAACCGAACCAACGGTCGCCTTACTATCTGCATAAAGGATCAGCATCTCCAGACTCTGCGTAAAGGCGAAGCCCTTAAGGTACGCACTCACTCTGGAAGCCAAACCCTCTTTCGGCATCTCGTTCAGCATGCCTTTGCTTGTCGACTCGCCCTCGGCCAGCGTTCTGCGAATCGTGTTCAAACGCTCCTGCGCGTGCTTCTCTCCGGCGCCCGGCCGTGTGAACCAGGCAACAACGGTAAAGGTAACGATCAATAGGCCAAGGAAGGTTGAGACAAGTACAGTCATTCGCTAAACCTCCACCGAAGAGTTCAGAATATCCAGCGAGAAGGGAATCCCCGCCGCCTTCAAACGCTCCGCGAACTTGGGCACAACGCCAGTACCGAAGAAACGTCCCTTCACCTTGCCGCCTGGACCGAGGCCCTGCTTTTCAAACAGAAAGATGTCTTGCATGCTGACAATCTCGCTCGTCGCGCCCGTAACCTCGCTGATGTGCGTAATACGGCGTGAGCCATCGCTCATGCGCGAGGCCTGGATGATGAGGTGCACGGCAGAGGCAATCTGTGCGCGTATGGCCTTCTCCGGCAGTGCCACGCTGCCCATCATCGACATCGTCTCAAGGCGCGCAATGGCATCGCGCGGGTTGTTCGCATGCACCGTGGTAATGGAGCCATCGTGGCCCGTGTTCATGGCCTGCAGCATGTCCAGCGCCTCTTCCCCACGGATCTCGCCAAGGATAATCCGGTCCGGACGCATACGGAGCGCGTTGATAACCAACTCGCGCTGACGAATCGCACCTTTGCCCTCCACGTTCGGCGGCCTGCACTCCAGCCGGCCGACATGCCTTTGCTTGATCTGCAGCTCCGCGGAGTCTTCAATCGTGACGATCCGTTCCTCCGGCGAGATATAGCCGGAGAGGACGTTCAGCAGCGTCGTCTTTCCCGCGCCCGTTCCGCCCGACACCACAATATTCAGCCGCGCCTTCACCGCCGCTTTCAACAGCTCCAGCATCTGTGGCGTCAGCGCCTTATGCCGCAGCAGATCCTCCGCCATCAGCGGCTTGCTGCCGAAGCGGCGAATCGACATCAGCGGCCCGTCGATCGCAAGCGGCGGGATGATGATGTTCACGCGGGATCCGTCCAGCAGCCGTGCATCCACCATCGGCGATGACTCATCGATCCGTCGCCCCACCGCGGAGACGATCTTGTCGATGATGTGCATCAAGTGGCCGGGGTCGCGGAAGGTAATGCTTGTCTCCTCCAGCACTCCACGCCGCTCCACATACACCGTGCTGTACGTGTTGACCAGGATGTCGCTCACGGTAGGGTCGTTCAATAGCGGCTCCAGCGGCCCCAGTCCGAAGACCTCATCCATCACCTCCTGCGCCAGCGCGTCGCGGTCGGATGAACTCAGGGGCGTGTTCTGCTCACCCAGCAACTGGCTGATCGTGATCAGCAGCCGCGAGCGGCCGGTCTGATCGTGCTGCATCGAATCCAGCTTCTCCAAATCGACGCGCTTGATCAGCTCCTGATGCACTGCCGCCTTCAACTGATAACGCGCAGCCTCGCTAACGCCCGCCTGCACCTTGGTCTCGGCCGGCGCCGGCTGCATCCGGACAGGTTCCGTCATGTGAAGAATTGCGCTCATCCAGATTCCTTAACATGGTTCATGCTTCAGGCTAGCGCCAGAATGCAAACTTCTTCTTCTCTTCAGCAGGCGCGGCGTTCGCCACAGCGCCTCCACTTGAAGCAGCCAGCGTGCCGGCCCATCGCGCCACGGCCTGGGTAAAGCCGCCACGATGCTGATGCGAGATGGGTTCCCCGGAGTTGACGGCACGCGCCAGTTCGGAGAAGTTGTTCGGAACCGAGACCGCAACCGGAAAGCGAACCACCTTCTCAATCTCGCTCGTGGGCACAGCGTCATCTCCAGTCGCGCGGTTGATGACGACGCGCAGCTTGTTCGTAAAACCATTGGCCAGGCTCAAATGTTCGATATGCCGCGCAAGGTCGCGTAGCGCAGCCACATCCGGCGTCGCCACCAGCGCGACGATCTCCGACGAAGCCAGCAGCGGCGCAACCGTCTGTTGGTACTGCAAGCTGGAGTCCAGAAGGACGAAGTCGTACTGCTTCTTCAGGTAGTCCATCACGCGCTCGATCGCGCCCGGCGAAAACTCATTCGCCATCGAGCAGCTATCAGCCGATGGAATGACATGAAGACCGCTCGCATGATGCGTGACCAGCCCCTCCAGCAGGTCGGAGTCCAGCCGCTCTGAGTTCTTCAGCAGCCCGTCGAAGTAATACGAGCACTCCTTGATGCCAAGGTGCAGCGCAACATGTCCAAGCTCATGCTTGTGGTCGATCAGCAATACCTTCTTGTGATGCCTGCGCACCAGATGAATCGCAAGATGAACCGCCAGCGTTGTGTTGCCTACGCCACCCTTCACGCCATAAAACGAGATCAGCTTGCCATGGCTCTGCGAAGCCTTGCTCGCGACCAAATGCGCGTTCTGAAAGCGCGTCAGCGCGGAGGCAAGCTCCAGCACATCCACTGGCGTGCTGAGAAAATCGCTGCAGCCGGCACGCATCGCCCGCAGTAGAAAAGGCGCATCCGTGCGCGATGCAACCGCAATCAAATTGACCTTATGCAGAAAGGTCTGCTGCAGCCGCTCCATCGTCTCCAGCGCAAGCTCAGGGTCGCGATCGCAGTCGATCAACGCAACAATGCCCATTGCACTTTTTATCGCCTGCGGAAACTCCGGTCGCAGATCTCCAGCGATGTACTCCTGAAACTCTCCCGCAAACACCGCTCCCGGAACCGTACTGACGGAGACCAGCGCGGTGCTGGAAACCTCCGGCGTGGTGCACACGCTGAAGACGGCCTGCGCAATCTGTTCGGTGTTTGGCGGCGTCATTTGCATGGTGGAAGAACCAATCGTCTATCGCTCAATGCGCATCATGCTTGGTGATGGTGCCCAACGCCTTATCGAACTTCGGCACGTTCAGGTTTGGCACGCCCCAGTTCGGCTCCGTCACCTTGCCTGGATCCTTCAGTGGATCGATCACGGAGACATTGACCACAACCACCAGCTCCACCACGGAGTGCGTCAGGTTCTTTGACCGAAACAATTGTCCAAGAATCGGCACGTCTGCGATGCCCGGCGCGCGAGCTAACAGATCCGTCGTACGACGATCCAGCAACCCCGTCAGCACAAAGCTCTGCCCATCCTGCAACTCCACCTCAGACTCCGCGCGCCGCGTAGATAATGCGGGAACCGTGAAGCCTGCAATGGCCACAGAATTCGAGTAGTCCAGCGTGCTGACCTCCGGCATCACCTTCAGCCGAATCGTTCCATCCGCGTTCACCGTCGGCAGAAAGTCAACCTTCACGCCATACGTGCGGAACTGAATTGTCACCGCTGTGCTGTTGTTGCCGCTGCTTTGCGCCGCGGGAAACGGAAACTCGCCTCCGGAAAGAAAATGCGCCGGCAGACCGCTCATCGTGTTCAGCGTCGGCTCGGCGAGCACCTGCACAATCTGTCGTTGTGCAAGGTCCTGAATTTGAATGCCCAGCCCAGTCTTTGCGTTATAAAACGTCAGGTTCAGCGGATTGCTGAACTGCTGCGTCGACGCCGTGCTCTGAATCTTCGAGCCGTTATACGACGGGTTGATCCCGAACTGGTCGAGCTTCGTCCGATCGACCTCGAGAATATGTAACTTAAGCTGTACTTGTTTCCCATGCACCGGAACCACGCGCAAGGAGTTCGCGATCTCCTTGCCATACGCCGCCGCCAGCTTGACCACGCCATCGGAGACCTCAGCCGTGGGCACCGCGCCGGAGAGACGAATTCGTTCCTGAACACACTCCACCTCAACCGGCATGTTCGGGTACGCATCCGCCAGCGAGCGCCGCAGCGCCGCCGCATCCACATCCGCGGAGACGTTGTAATTTGAGACCTGCCCCTCGCTATCCCACACCACCAGGCTGCTCACCCCTGGCACCTTTGCGGTCAGCACCACCTCTTCGGGCGCGGAGGTATAGCTCTGCAGAATTGCCGGGTTCCCCACATAGA
>CAXTRZ010000030.1:0-7151 GCA_964246715.1 uncultured Acidobacteriaceae bacterium
GGCGAGGCCATCGCCGCCGATATAAAGCTCGCCGTCTACTCCAATGGATACGGGCTCGTGGGCTTTGTCGAGGACGTAGAACTGGGTGTTGGCGATGGGCATGCCGAGGCGCGGTGCGCCGGCGCCGCGAGTGACGCGCGTGGCCGAGGACCAGATGGTGGTCTCGGTGGGGCCGTAGAGGTTCCAGACGTCAGGGGTGCGGTCGAGCAGCAGGTCCGCGCGCTCGCGGCTGAGGGCTTCGCCTCCGCACAGCGCCTTGAGCGGAAGCGCGGAGGTCCAGCCTGCGTCCACGAGCGAGCGCCATGCACCGGGCGTCGCCTGCAGGACCGTGGCGTTGCTCTGTTCCAGCAGCGCAAGGAGCAGCGCGGGATTCTTGACCTGGTCCTGCGTGGCGATGACGACGCGGGCGCCGGTGACGAGCGGAAGCAGAAGCTCCAGCGCGGCGATGTCAAAGGTGAGCGTGGTGATGGCGACGAGAACATCGTGCGGCATGAGGCCGGGCTGCTGCTGCATGGAGCGGAGCAGGTTGGTTAGCGCTCCATGTTCAATGGCGACGCCCTTGGGCTTGCCGGTGGAGCCGGAGGTATAGATGACATATGCAAGCGAGTCCGGACGGACCGGCGCGGGCGCCGTCAGCATGGCCGGGCTGATGGCATGTCCGCTGGTGCTCACGAGCTTTGCGGAGGTTGTGAGATCGAGTGCGCCGGAGTGCAGCAGGAACGGTGCCCCGGAGTCCGCGAGGATCGTCTCCAGGCGGGTGCGCGGATGCTGCGGATCAAGCGGTACATAGACACCGCCGGCGATCATCACGGCGAGCGCGGAGGCGAGCATCTCCAGCGAGCGCGGAACGCAGATGGCGACGAGCTCGCCGGGCTTGAGACCGGCTTCCAGCAGGCGGCCGGCAAGCGTCTTGGCGCGCCGGGTGAGCTCGGCATTCGTCCAGGTGACGCCTTCGCACAGGGCCGCGATGGCCTCCGGCTCGTGCTCGGCGCGGCGCAGGAAGGTCTCATGCACGGCCTCGAACAGCCCAAAGTCCACGGCGGTGCGGTTAGGCTCGAGAAGCAGGCGCGCGCGCTCCGTGGCGGAGAGCAGGCTGAGCTGATCGACGAGCGTATCCGGTGTGGTGAGGGCGGAGTCCAACAGGTTGAGGAAGAGGCGCAGATAGCGCTGGATGGTGGTGTTCTTGAAGTACTGCGGGTTGTACTCAAGCTGCAGGCGCGGGCCCTCTTCCTCGCGGTCCACGATGGCGAACATGACCTCAAAGACGGCACCCGGGCTTTCGGAGCGCAGGGGCACGATCTCGAGATCGCCGGCGCTTGAGTGGATGCGGCCCGTGAGCATAAACGATTTTTGATAGAGAAAGAAGACAGGGATCTCGAAGCTGCTGCCGCTCTCGGAAAAGTAAGGATCGTAGATGAGGTCTTCAAAGGGCAGAACCTGGTTCTCATACGCGCCCAGCGTCCACGTCTGTACCTGACGGAGCAGGTCGCGGAAGGTGGAGTCATCCTGCAGTCGTACGCGCAGGATCTGGATGTTCATGAAGAGGCCGATGAGCTCTTCGGTGTCCTCGGTACGGTTGGCGCAGGGCGAGCCGATGGTGAGGTCCTTCTGGCCGGTGAGGCGGCTGAGCAGCGCACAGAAGATGCTGAACAGCAGCATGTTCAGGGTGACGTTCTCGCGGATGCAGAAGGCGTGGGCGCGCGCGGCGAGATCAGGCGGGATGAGCAGCGTCTCAATGTCGCCGGTAAGGTGGGCGCGCTCCGGCGTCAGCGAGGCTGCGGCGTCCGGGTCGTGCTTGAGCTGGATGGGGGTGAAGCCGTTGCCCAGGGTCTTGCGCCAGAACTCCAGCGAGGCCGCGGGCTCATCGCCGGCGCGCCACTGCTCATGCCAGATGGCGTAATCGGCGAACTGGATGGGCAGTTGCGGCAAGTTGGGCGTCGTACCCTGCACCAAGGCTTCATACCAGCGGACCATGTCGCGCATCAGCACGCCGTTGGAGATGCCGTCGCAGATGATGTGGTGCATGGTGACGAGCAGCAGGTGGTGCTGCGGGCTGAGCTTGAGCAGCTTGAGCACAAGCAGCGGGCGGGCGGCGAGCTGGAAGCGGAAGGCGGCGTGCTCGCGCGTGAGTCGGTCGGCTTCAACACGCTGCGACTCGCCGGCGAGGCCGGTGAGATCGACCAGCGGGATGGGCATCTCCATCTGCGGATGGATGATCTGCAGGAGCTTGCCTTCGGCGAGCTCGAAGGTGGTGCGCAGGATCTCATGGCGCTTGACGCATTGGGCAAAGGACTCAACCATCGCGGGAACGTCAAGCACGCCGGTGCACTGCCACATCAGCGGCATGTTCAGCGCGGGGTTGCCAGAGTTGAGTTGATCCAGCGACCAGAAGCGAAGCTGACCCTGCGTCGCGGGCATCGCGTACGTCTCTGCTTCGGCCTCCGCGAGGGCGTGGGCTGCGACGTGCTGTTGCTGATCGTGCTCTGGGATAGATTCCTCCAGCAACTGACCTGCACCCGGATGGAACGGCTTCGGCATCCGGGTTAGACCTTCGTCCGGCGGTAGGTGTCCCGTGACGCGGCAGCGATGCGCGAGCCGGAGCGCGCGGGAGAGGCGGCTGCCTCCGTGTGCCGCAACGACTCGCACAGGGAGAGGATGGTGCGATGCTGAAAGATCTGCGTCGCGTTGATGGGCAGCCCTTCATGCTGCGCCCGGGCTGCGATGCGAAAGATCAACAGCGAGTCCGCGCCGAGCTCAAAGATGCTGTCCGTCGTCGAGACCGCAGAGAGCTCCAGAACATCGGACCAGATTGCGGCAAGCTGCTTCTCCTCCGCCGTAACTGGCGCGGTGAAGGTCTTCACTGATTTTAACGCGAGGGCGTCGCCGGATGAAAGATGCGGCAGCGCCTTGCGATCCACCTTGCCGTTGGGCGTCCGCGGAATGCGCGGAAGCGTCAGCAGGGCCGCGGGAATCATGTACTCCGGCAGGCTGCGGCTGAGAAGCTGTTGCAGCTCCGCAAGAAGAGGGGAGGAGTCCGCGGGTTGATCGTTGACGGTCTCAACGAAGCCGACGAGGCGAAGCGCGGCGGAGTCGGCTGCCTTCTGCTGGATGACGACGGCCTCGTGCACGGCGGGGTGTTTGGCCAGCGCGGCTTCAATGTCGCCGAGCTCGATGCGGTAGCCGCGCAGCTTGACCTGAAAGTCGGCGCGGCCGAGCAGCTCGACGGAGCCGTCGCGGTGCCAGCGGGCAAGGTCGCCGGTGCGGTAGATGCGGCCCGGGTTCGCTTCCGGCTGGAAGGGGTTCGCGAGGAACTTCTCCGCGGTGAGCTCGGGGCGCTTCCAGTAGCCGCGTGCAAGGCCTTCGCCGCCGATGTACAGCTCTCCGGTGACGCCGATGGGTACGGGACGCTGTGCGTCATCGAGGACGAAGAAGGTGGTGTTGGCGATGGGCGGCCCGATGTGCAGCGGGCCCGTACCGCGCGTGACGTGCGTGGCCGAGGACCAGATGGTGGTCTCGGTGGGCCCGTACACATTCCATAGGTCGGGCGTGCGGTCGAGCAGGCGCTCGGCGAGATCGCGCGGCAGGGCCTCGCCGCCGCACAGCGCCTTCAGCGGCAAAGCGCTGGTCCAACCCGCGTCGATGAGGATGCGCCAGAGGCCGGGCGTGGCTTGCAGGACGGTGGCGTGGTTGATCTCAAGCAGCCGCAGAAGCTGTGCGCCATCCTGGATCTGATCGTCGGTGGCAACGATGAGCCTGGCGCCGGTGATGAGCGGCAGCATCAGTTCAAGCGCCGCGATGTCAAAGGCCAGCGTCGTCACGGCGACGAGGACGTCCTCCTGCTGGAGGCCGGGGGTGCGCTGCATGGAGCGCAGCAGGTTCATCAGCGCGCGATGCTCAATGGCGACGCCCTTCGGCTTGCCGGTGGAGCCGGAGGTGTAGATGACGTAGGCAAGCGAGTCCGCTGCGATGGCCTGCGGCAGGGCGTCTGTGTATTGCGGCTGCGGGCCGGTGACGCGCAGCAGCTTCGCCGTGGTGTCGACGTTGGAGTCGCGGCCAGCGAGCAGGATGCCGATGCCAGAGTCTTCGAGGACCATTGCAAGGCGCTCGCGCGGATGACGCGGGTCAAGCGGCACGTAGGCCCCGCCGGCCATCATCACGGCGAGCAGGGAGCCGACCATCTCGAGTGACCGCTCCATGCAGATGCCCACGAGGCCGCCGGGCTGCAGGCCCTCATGCACCAGGCGGCGCGCGAGGATGGTGGCGTACTCGGCGAAGTCGGCGTAGCTCCAACTGCGCGCGCCGCACTGGACGGCCACCCGGCCGGGCTGCTGCGCGGCTTGGCGCAGGAAGACTTCGTGCATGGGCTCAAATGCGCCGAAGTCAGTTCCAGTTCCGTTCCACTGCGTCAAAACCTGGTTGCGCTCGGCGGGGGGGAGAAGGTCAAGGTCCTTGACCTTGGTGGAAGCATCAGCCGCCTCGCTGGCCAGCAACTGCGCCCAGATCTTCATCCAACGGTCGAGCGTCTCTGCGTCAAAGAGGTCCGTGTTGAAGTCGCAGGCGAACTCAAGATCGTTCGCGGTCTCGACGACATTGAGGAAGAGATCGGTGTTGACGAAGCGCTTGGCGTTAGCCTTGATCTTCGCCTCAAGGCCCTCAAAGTGAACATTCGCGCCCACCTTTTCCAGGTTGAACTGCACCTCGATCAGCGGCAGACGGCCGGGGTCGCGCTCGAACTTCAGCTTCTGCAGCAGGCTGCCGTAGGTGAACTCCTGGTGATCGTACGCATCCAGCAGCGCGGTGCGCGTGGAGCGCATGTGCTGCGCGGCGGTGGTCTCGTCGGTGAGCTCGCTGAGCATGGGCAGGAAGTGAACGCAGTGGCCGACGAGGCTCGCGTCATCGAGCAGCGCCTGGCCCGCCGTAGAGATGCCCACGACAACCTCATTCTGACGGCTGAGCCGATGCATCAGGATCTGGAACGAGGAGAGCAGCGTGACGTACAGAGTGCAGCCGTTCTTCGCGCTGAGCTTCTTCAGGCCGGCGTAGAGCGCGGAGCCGAGCGTGCCTTCAAACGTCGCGCCTGCAAATGTCTTCTGCACGGGGCGTGGGCGGTCGGTGGGCAGGTCCAGGCGTGGGTTGCGGCCCTCAAACTTCGCCGTCCAGAAGCGAACGTTTTCGGCAAACTCGCCGGCCTCGTGGCGGCGATTCTCACGCACGGCATAGCTGCTGAAGGGGAGCAGCGGCGCAAGCCCGGTCAGCGCGGCGGCGCCGCTGCTGTAGACCTTGCCCACTTCTTCGAGCAACTGGTTTGCGGACCAGCCGTCCAGCACGATGTGATGCGCGGTCAGCAGCAATACGGCATCGGTCGCGCTGGTGGTGAAGCAGATGGAGCGAAGCAGCGGACCTTGATGCAGGTCGAAGGGCGTGCGCGCCTCTTTGGCGATGCGCTCATCGATCAGCAGCGCCTGCGTCTCCGGGCTCTCGCCGGTCAGGTCAAGGAACTCCGTCTGGCCGCGGAAGACCGGGTCGAAGCAGAGCGCCTCGCCGTCCGCGCAGATGGTGCTGCGCAGGCCGTCGTGGCGCGCGACCACCGCATCGAGCGCGAAGCTAAGATCGGCCTGCCGCACAGGCCCATGGAGCCGTAGTGTCAAGGACTCATTGAAGGCGCAGTTGGCGTCGTCGCTCAGAGCGGCGGCCAGGAAGACCTCGCGCTGCGGCTCGGTGAGCGGAACACGGCTGGGATTCTCCGGCAGTGCGAACGGATGCAGCTTCGGCTCACGGCTGGACGGGGCTTGAGGCTCCGGCAGTGTGGCTGCCGTCTCCTGTGGAAGCGCCTTCGCCTCCTGCATCTCGGTAATCGTGTCGCGGAAGGCCTTCTCGATGGCATCGAGATCCGCCTGCGTGTGGGCCGTGGTCAGGAAGCAGGGATAGCCTTCCTGGATGTGAATGCCCTTGGCGCGCATCGCGTAGTAGAACAGGCTGCCGAGCCGCGCATCGTGCGGAAAGGTGAAGTAAAACCAGGAGGCAAAGTGATGCACGCGCGCCGGAAGACCACGCTCCGCGAAGAAGCCATCCAGCGAGCCGGCGAGCTTGGCCGTCTTTGCGTTGAGCTCCGCCTGAAGCTGCGGGCCGGCCTGCTTCAGATGCTGAAGCACGGAACGCGCCGCGGCCAACGCCAGCGGATGCCGCACAAAGGTGCCGGCAAAAAAGGTGACGCCGACCTCCGGGCCGGAGCTGTCGCCGTACTGCCACGCGCCGCCGTCCAGCGCGTCCAGGTACATGGCCTTGCCGGAGAGCACGCCGATGGGATGTCCGCCGCCGATGACCTTGCCATACGTGCACAGATCGGCACGTATCCCCAGCATCTGCTGCACGCCGCCCGGCGCCAGGCGGAAGCCGGTGACGACCTCATCCAGGATGAACGCGATGTCCTGCTCTTCGGTCAGTGTGCGGAGGTTGCGGAGGAACTCCATGGGCTGCAGGCCAGGGTTGCGCGTCTGCACCGGCTCAACCAGCACCGCGGCGATCTCCTGCGCGTTGGCGCGGATGTACTCAAGCGAAACCTCGGTGCCGTACTCCAGCACGACGACATTGGTGGTGTTGGCCAGCGGAATGCCGGGCGCGACGGGAGCGCTGCCGCGCGGCGTGTTGCGGATGAGGACTTCGTCGAAGGTGCCGTGGTAATCGCCGGCGAAGTACACGAGCTTGTCGCGCCCGGTGATGGTGCGGGCCACTCGGATGGCGGCCATCACGGCCTCCGAACCGGTGTTGCAGAAGGTGACGCGCTCATTGCCGGTGAGCTCGCAGATCAGCGCTGCGACCTCTCCCGCAAGCGCGGACTGCGGGCCGATGGCGACGCCGCGGTCCAACTGCTCCTTGGCCGCGGCGACGACAAACTCCGGCGAGTGGCCGAACATGATGCAACCGTAACCGTTGACGATGTCGATGTACTCGTTGCCGTCCACATCCCAGAGGCGCGAGCCTTTGGCGCGATCCGTGACCAGTGGATAGACCATCTCCTTCCACTGCGGGCGGAAGCCGGCGACCGCGCGTGGATCGGCAAGCTGCGCGCGAGAGGCCTGGGTCATGCGCTTGGAGGTCGGCGTTCGTGCCTCGTACTTCGCGATGAGCTGCTCCATGTAACGTCTCTGATC
>CAXTRZ010000030.1:7161-15077 GCA_964246715.1 uncultured Acidobacteriaceae bacterium
CTCTGATCATCATCCAGCTCATGCTGCGCCTTCGCCTGGATGGGCCGGAAGGAGCCGTGCTTGACGTCGGTGTTGGCAGCCGGCGGAGCAGCAGGAGCAGCGGGAAGTGCTTTGGGCGCGGCGGATATCTGTGCCGGAACCTGTTGCATACCCGCCATGCCGGCCGCGGCTCGTAGCGTAGCCACCTGCTGGGCGAACATCTCAGACATCGCCGCAAGCTGGTCCGCAAGAAGACGCTCAATGCCATAGCCGGATACGGGTGCCGTGGGAACAGTCGGGGGCACTGCCGCTCCCGGGGCGGCCGCCGCAAAGCTCTCCGCGGGCAGCACTTCATCCAGATGGCCGGCAAGACTCGCGACCGTGGAGTACTGCTCCATCACCTGGCGGAAGGTCAGCTTCACGCCAAAGGCGCGGTTCAGCGACTGCGTGGCCTGGGTGAGAAAAAGTGAGTCGAAGCCGAGCTCAAGGAACTCATGCTCGTACTCGGCGGGCGTCGTCTCGATGCCGCTGAGCTCGGTGAAGATCTCGGCGATCTTGGATTGCAGACGCTCACGCCGAGGCGCGGTCTGCGGGGTCGGGAGGGCAGGAATCATGGCTTGTGTCTCATGAGAGGTGGAGGTGCTGGTGCTGCTTTGGGCGGACTCGATTGCTGGTGCGGCAGGCTTGCTTGGTGGTGCGGCGGACTTACGAGCCGGTGGCTCAATCCAGTGCAGCTTGCGCTCAAACGGATATGTGGGCAACGAGACGCGCCGTGGGCTGTCCGCTGCGAAGAGCGCCGTCCAGTCCGGTGCGACGCCTTCCATCCACAACGAAGCCAGCACGTGCTTCATCGACTTCGTCTTGCCGTCGCTGCGTGGCATCGGCATCGAAGCCAGCGCGGTGAAGCTGCCCTCGCCTGATCCGCGCTGATGCAGGGCCAGCGCCGTCAGCGCCTCGCCTGGGCCAATCTCCAGCAGCAGGTTCATCCCGTCCTGCGTCAGCGTTGCAACCGCGTCGTTGAAGCGCACGGGCAGGATCACCTGCTCCGCCCAGTAGCGGGGGCTGGTGGCTTGCTCCGGCGTGATCCACGCTCCGGTGACGCTGGAGACGAAGGGCATGGCTGGAGGCTGCAGCGCAATCTTCGCCACCTCAGCCTCAAACTCCGCGACCATGGGCTGCATCATGGCGGAGTGAAAGGCGTGCGACGTACGCAGGCGGCGGAACGAGATACTCTTTGCGGCAAGCGCGGCTTCAATCGCCTCCATCGCAGCGAACGGCCCCGAGAGCACGCTCGCTCTTGGCGAGTTCAATGCAGCCACGGAGATGCCCGGCAACAGATACGGCGCAAGCGCCTTCACATTAAGCGGCACGGAGGTCATCGCGCCGGGCTCCATCGCGTCCATCATGCGTCCGCGCAGGCAGACCACATGCAACGCTTGCTCCCAGGAGAAGACTCCCGCAAGCGTTGCCGCAACATACTCGCCCAGGCTGTGCCCGACCACCGCCTCAGGCACGATGCCCCAGGACTGCCACAGCTTGGCGAGCGCGAACTCCGTAAAAAAGAGCGCAGGCTGTGCATAGCGCGTGGCCTGCAGTTGCGCCGCCGCGGACACATCATCCGCGGCAAACAACAGCGCGCGCAGATCAAGCCCAAGCGGCTCCATCGCCAATTCACACCCGGCGTCGATCGCGTCGCGATACACAGGCTCGGTTGCATAAAGCTCGCGACCCATGCCGGCAAACTGCGATCCCTGCCCAGAGAACTGGAAGGCAATACGCCGCGGCGTCGCACGCTTGCAGCCCTGCTCCGGCCGTGCGGACCTCAGCGTCGCAACCGCCTCGTCCACTGACTTTGCTGGAAACGCGAAACGGTACTCCATGGCGCGGCGACCCGCCGCGAGCGTGTAAGCCACGTCCGCGAGATCGACCTCCGGAGAAGAGGCAAGGAACGCAGCCAGGTTGGTTGCTGCGGTCTGCAATGCAGCGGCCGATCGTGCCGACAGGCACAGCGTCTGCTGCTTCTCCGGCCGCACCCGAGATGCAGCCACGGGCGCCTCCTCCAGCACGATATGCGCATTCACGCCGCCAACTCCAAAGGCGCTGACACCCGCGCGCAGCGGCCCATCCGCAATCCACGGCGAGGTCTCTTTGGTAATGTAAAACGGCGTCTCGGCGAGATCGATGTTTGGATTCGGCGCGTTGAAGTGGGCGAGCGCGGGAATGGTCCGGTGCTGCATGGAGAGCGCCGTCTTAATGACGCCGGTAACGCCCGCGGCGCTGTCCAGGTGGCCGACGTTCCCCTTCGCCGTCCCCAAAGAGCAGAAGCCCGTGCCATCCGTGCCGGCGCGAAACGTCTTCGTCAGCGCAGCCACCTCAATGGGATCGCCCAGCGGCGTGGCCGTGCCGTGCGCCTCAAGGTACGTGATCGTCGCCGGATCGACGCCGGCCATCGCTTGCGCCGCTGCGATCACGCGCGACTGTCCATCGATTCCCGGAGCCATGTAGCCGGCCTTTGCCGACCCATCGTTGTTGACCGCAAAGCCGCGAATGACGGCAGCGATGTGGTCGCCGTCGCGCACCGCATCCTCAAGCCGCTTCAGCAGCACGACGCCCACGCCGTGGCCAAAGACCGTGCCGGAGGCCTGCGCGTCGAAGGGCCTGCACGTGCCGTCGCCTGATGCCAGCCCGCCCTCCTGGTACAGGTGGCCGCGATGCTGCGGGAATGTAATCGATACTCCGCCCGCAAGCGCCATCTCGCAGGTGTAGTTCATCAGCGCCTGGCTGGCCTGGCAGATCGCCACCAGCGAGGTCGCGCACGCGCTCTGCACGCTGACCACGGGACCGCGCAGGTTCAGCTTGTACGCAGCGCGCGTGGTCAGGAAGTCCTTATCGTTGCCCAGAAATGTGGCGAACTCACCCACCTGGTACTGCGCGGTTAACTCGTCCACGGCAGCGCGATCTTGCAATACGTTCGCCATCAGGTACGTATTCAGGCTGCAGCCGGCGAAGAGGCCAATCTCGCCCGGATAATCCTGCGAGACATAGCCCGCATCCTCGAGCGCATTGGAGCACGCCTCCAGAAACAGGCGATGCTGCGGGTCCATGCGCTCCGCCTCGCATGGCGTGATGCCGAAGAACTCGGCATCGAACATCCCCACATCGTCCAGCACGCCGCGCGCGGCAACGTAGTCGGGAGGATGCGTCCCGTGCGGCTCCGGCGCAAAGCGCGTAATCGAGTCCTTGCCCGCAATCAGATTCTGCCAGAAGGTCGCGATGTCCGGCGCACCCGGAAAGCGCCCGGACATCCCAATGATGGCGATGCCGTCCAGCGCTGATTCCTGTTCCTCGGCGTTTGAAATCATGGAGAGATCGTTCATCGCGCCACGCTCCTCGCCGCCTTCATGCGGGCAAATGCCTCGCGCTGGCGGCGGGCACTGTCCTGGGCCGTATTTGTAACAGCCGTTGTACTTATGGCCGTCTCGCTCAGCCGCGCCGCAAGCGTGCGAATCGTGGTGTTCTCAAAGAACCAGGTGATGGGGATGGTTCGGCCAAGCTCCTGCTGCAGCGCGTTGCGGACGGCGATCAGCAGCAGCGAGGTCCCGCCCACATCGAAGAAGTTGTCGTCCACGCTGACGTTCTCTGTTCCGAGCGCACGTTGCCAGGCCGCGGCCACCCTGGTTTCCATCGCGGAGGCAAAGGAGCTGGGCCGTGTTGCCACTGGAGCGACAGGGGAGGGAAGCGCGGTACGATCCACCTTGCCGTTCCCGGTCATGGGCAGCGCGGCAAGCCGTGTATAGAAGGCAGGCCGCATCTGCGCGGGCAGGCGCGCGGCAAGGAACTCGCTCAGTGCCTTTGTCTCAATCGCCTCATCCGCGACGAAGTATGCGGATAGCCGTTGCGGACCGCTGCCTTCCGCATACGTCGTGACGCACGCCTGCGTTACATCCGGAAAGCTCATCAGCGCGGCCTCAATCTCGCCCAGCTCAATGCGGAAGCCGTTGACCTTCACCTGCCGGTCCGCGCGTCCAAGATACACAAGCTCTCCATCCGCACGACGCCGCGCCAGATCGCCTGAGCGATACAGCCGCGACCCCTCGCCGCCGAACGGGTCCGCCACAAATCGCTCCGCCGTCAGCTCCGCGCGATGCAGGTAGCCCAACGCAACGCCCGCGCCGCCGATGCAGATCTCGCCCGTCTCTCCCTCAGCCACCGGTCGCAGATGCTCATCGAGCAGGTGAATCTGCAGGTCCGGAATTGGCTCACCGATCAGGCTCTCCGTCTCGCGCTCCGCATCCGCCGCCGTAATGCGACGGTAGGTCACATGCACCGTCGTCTCGGTGATACCATACATGTTGATGATCGTGGGCATTGCATCACCGTGCCGCTCAAACCACGGCAGCAGCGAGCGCGGATGCAACGCCTCACCGCCCAGAATGATGGTGCGCAGAGCCAATGGGAGCCGAGGCCCATGCGCCTCCGCCTGGATCAACAGGGACAGCGCCGAAGGGGTCTGGTTCAGCACCGTCACGCGCTCTTGCGAGAGCAGCGAATAAAACTCCTCCGGCGACCGGCTGACTTCAAATGGCACCAGCACCAGCCGCCCTCCATACAGCAGGCACCCCCACATCTCCCACACGGAGAAGTCAAAGGCAAACGAGTGAAACATCGTCCACACGTCCTGCTCGTTGAAGTGGAACCTTGCTTCCGTCTGGCTCAGCAGCCGCGTCACATTGCGGTGCGAGACCATCACGCCCTTGGGCCGTCCCGTCGAGCCGGAGGTATAGATGATGTAAGCAAGATCCTCCGGAGCACCCACATAAAGCTGCGCCCGCGAGACCGCAAGCTCCTCCACCAGCACAGTCGCAGCACCCGCGTCGCCCAGCCTTCCGGCCAGCGCACGGCTCGTCACGACCATCGCCGGCCTTGCATCGCCCAGCGTCTCCAGCACCCTGGCCTGCGGATACGACGCATCCAGCGGCAGATACGCCGCCCCCGCCTGAATCACCCCAAGCATCGCAGCCACAAGATCCATCGACTGCTCCAGATAGATCGCCACAATGGCGCCCGGCTGAACCCCGCGCGCCTGCAGCCCCGCCGCGACCCGTCCCGCGCGCGCATCCAGCTCCGCGTACGTCACCGACTCCGCCCCCAGCGAAATCGCCGTCCGCTCCCCGAACCGCTCGCAGATCCGCGCAAACAAGGAGCCTAGCGTCACGTCAGCCTCCCTGTTCGCGTCCTGTCCGGCTGCTTCGGAGATGGTCTCAATCATGGCTCTGGTTCACCGTTGTTGCCGTTGCACCGCGTTTCGTTGCTCTCGTGCGGTTCAAGCTCTCTGTCCACATCGCATACGATCAGGTTCGCACTGCGCAACTCCGCCGGGCCATGCCTCTTGCGTGGTATTTCGTTCGCGCTCGCACGTTTACAGCGCCCTGCGCAGCACGTAGTCCACGCCCAGAAATCCCAAAAACGCGCCCGTCAACTTCAGGTCCTGCCACAGCGGCTTCACGCCTTCGCGCGTCGCGCCGAACTGCGTCACCACATACAACGGAAGGTCTCCCGCCGCCACCGCAATCACCGCGCCCGGCAGCCCGTAAAAGTGCCAGCCCAGCGGAATCCCGGCCAGCATCGCCACGCAGTACGCCGCATTGCCCACGGCGTTGTACGTGCTCTTGCCAAGCGAAAACAGAACCGGACTCGTCGTCGTGTACAGCAGCGTATGCCATAGTCCCAGCGCCAGAATCGGGATCATCCAGGCCCCATACGCATAGCGCGCCGGGTACAGCTTCAGGATGACGAGATTCCCCCAGACTACCATCGCGCTCAGCAGAAACGCACCCAGCAGCAGCACGTAAAACCGGTACCGCAGATACTGCGCCCGAAACTCCGCCCGCGGCAGATGAATGATCTTCGCGACGAAAGGATAGCCCACGCGCTGCGCAAACGCATTGATAATCGATCGCGGAATATCCGAGATCTGAAACGCAATCCCGTACATTCCCAGAACGGTCATCGTCACCAGCTTGCCCAGGATCAGCCGGTCCGCCTGCGACGCGAAGAAGAAGAACGCCGTTCCCAGGAAGATCCACTTGCCGAAGCCGACAATCTCCGCAATCGACGCGCGATCCCAGCAAAAGCGGCTGCGCGCGCCCGGCACGACGCGCGGAAGATGGCTCAGCGCCAGCCGGTACACGTTCGAGACCAGATTCCCGATCACCAGCGCCCACACGCTCGGCCAAACGTATGCGCAGCCCACCGTCACCATCAGTGCCAGAATCTGCTGGCTGAAGTCCAGCGCGAACAGCCGCTTCACGCCCATGTGACGCGAAAGCGAGAGCAGCCCCGTGCTGCACAGCGCCGTAATGATCGAGCTCAGCGCCAGCACCGGAAGCACATACCGCAGCGCCGGATCGTGGTAGAACCGGCTCGCCGGCCACGCCAGCACGCACGCAAACGCCCAGATGCCCGCGCCCCGGATCGCCTGCAGCGTCCACGCCGTGTTCAGAAACAGCGGCTCATCCCCGCGTCTGCTCTGCACGATGCTCTGATTCAGCCCCAGATCCGAGAGCAGCGTCATGCCCACGATCAGCGTCGTCACCAGCGCCATCTCGCCGAACGCCGCCGGCAGAAGCAGCCGCGTCAACACCAGGCTGTTAACCACCCGCAGCGCCTGGCCGGACCCATAGGAGAGCACCGTCCACATCGTCGCGGACAACGCCTTGGCTTCGAGCGCCCCTCGATCCAAAGACTGGTCGAACGCCTGCTCGAACGGGCCCGGCTCCGGCAGCGGCGGATCGAGGCCCATCTGCAGCCCAGGCCCCTCCAGCGGCTCAGCCGCCGCCGGCGGCGCAGACTCGAACTCCATCGCCTCCGTCAGGGTCTCCTCCATGGACTCGAATCCTCTCTCGCCGAATCCCGCGTCTCCAAACCTAAAACCAGACACAAAGCCGGACGCACACTCTTGACGATCCTCAGACGTATCGGCCGCTCAGCCCATTCCAACTAAGTTGTAGCAGACCGCGCTCAGTCGCACGCCGCACATAGTCCGTATACAAAGAACTCATGCCCGGTCGTGCGAAATCCCCGCGGCACCATCGGCTTGATCTCCACCGCGCAGCCCTCCAGATCGAACAGCTTGCCGCACCGGTTGCACTGAAAGTGGTGATGATGCCCCTTGCCCGCCACCTCGTACCGCGTCGTCTCGCCGGGAATCTCCACCGGCGCAAGCCACTTCTCCTCCAGCAGCAGATTGATGTTCCGGTACACCGTCGCGATGCTCAGCCCATCCACCCGTTCCTGCGCCATCCGCAGCGCCTCATCGTGCGAGAGCGGCCGGTCCGCCGTCGAAAACGCCTCCCGAATCGCATTCTTCTGCCGCGTATTCCGTGTCTGTATCGCCATCGTCTCGCCCTCACCCGAGTCTAGTGACTCCAGCCCCTTTGCTCAAGTTGCAGAGGCAAGCCAGAGCAGGCGTCGCGAGGTGACACTCTTGACCACTCCGGCGATCGTTCCGTCAAGGCGTAGCTCCGCAAAATGCCTCGCCATGGGTGTCACGATCGTATGCAGATCGCACGCGGATGCTTCCTATCCTCAAGCGCATCCTCAGGCACTTTGCTATTGCGAACGAAGATGCGATAAGCTCGAAACTAACTTGCGATTTCCCGCGTCAACCTTCTATCCAGCGGGCACCGCATCCACATTCAAAGCAGTCAACACAGAAGCCACCCAACGATGACCTCGCTCCAGCGAATCCCGCGCCGGCCCTCAGTGCTCCGAGTCCCTCTGCTCCGAGCTCTGATCGCCGCTGTCTGCATCCTGCTGGTCCTCATCTTCGGCGCCGCGCACCTGCTGCACGCGCACCCGGCCGGTTCGCCGCCGGAGGCCAACTGCTCCCTCTGCGTCGTCGCCCACCTCTCGGCCTCGCCGGCCCCGTTCATCGC
>CAXTRZ010000031.1:0-15013 GCA_964246715.1 uncultured Acidobacteriaceae bacterium
CAGCTAGGGATTTCCATCGTTACCATTGCCAAATGACTCATGTTTCGCCCACACTTCAGCGATTACTTGACACAAACTGAAACGAGAAGATGATCAAGACAGTCGATCTTGCTCCATTCTCCGACAGATTTCCCACCTGATCCTCCAACTCATGGAGGAGACTCTAGCACACTTGTTCTGGGGTGGTATATACCAACGGTTATTATCAGTCTAGCGTGCTGTTGTTATTGTCGAATCAGTGTTAACAACGGGATGAAGTCTGTAACCATTTGGTAATGGAGGATTATGAATACAGTTCACGATGTGGATCACCCATTTTGCGCAAAGGTTTCATTGCTGGAAGGTTTGGTCGACGAAAGCCATGGTGTTAAGCCGAATATGCGCATCGAATCGCCAGTCAGGGAAGCTCCTTCTGCACCGCCCAATAACATAGCCATGGGGGCCATCTCTTCTGCAACCAGCGCCGTTTTAGCTGATAGCGGCGAGCACACGACGGCCTGTATTTATGATGAGGCGTGTAAGAAAGGGTACGCGGTGTTCACCGACGTATCGGGAGCACTGTCGTACTCCGTGTTTGATAATCAAAAGCCATCTTCTGGATGGTCAGCCCCTCAACAAATCAAGCTTGGGCGCAAATTAAGGAGCACACCGCGCTTTGTGCACGCAGCAGGTAGCGGTCCCATCCTTCTGGCATGCAGTGACAATGGCGTTCAGTTAATCTTTTTTGGAAGCGATCTGCATCCAACTATCACTTAGGCCTTTATCGAATATCCGAAAGATCCAAAGGTTGTCTCTTTGCCTATACAGGGTTTCGACGCTACCAACAAGAACTCAGGCGGAATGGGACAGTTCGCTCTCATCGACTCTGCTGGCAGGCTACTTCTTAACTCTTTTACTTACGATGCCAAGAATGCTACATATAGTAGTGGCGAATGGTCTGACTGGGGAACTGGCTGGACAGGCAAACCTGCGCTATTCTTCTCAAGCACAACCTGCTGGGTTGCTGCTCACTATACCGGACGTGGATCTTCGTATATCTCTTATTGTTGGGCGTATCTAGCAAGCCCACGCAACTATGGTGCTTGGTGGCATTTCGCATACCTTCCCAGCAACAATCCTAAAGGATCTCCTAGCTTTGCAAAGAACTACAACCTGTTGAATCAAAAAGAGAATTATCTCTTATCCGTTTTTGTACCAACGACTGGAACAACTTTAGCTTATTCGAAAACAAATTCACCTGACGGGTATCCCTATTCAGATTTAACTGAGGTGGAAGTGGGTTATAACATTGCATCGGAGATAAAGTTTGTCGATACATTCAGTAGCAATCATGCCCCAATGTTTTTCAAAACCGAAGATGGAAAACTGCTCATGTCGGACTACATCAACAAAGAGTCTCAGGTAAGCAGTAGTTTTCGGGTTTTGTCAGAAAACGTTAGGTTCTTTTCGTTTGTCGGTATTCCGAGAAAAGATATTGGTCGCGGGTTCGTTCAGATTTTTGGCTTCATTAAGCTCTTTTCGGGAGAGGATCGCACCATCGAGTGTGGAGAGTATATGTACCCGATTGTCTGATCGTTGCACGGAGTAACGGCTTAGTGAGAAAACTCAATAAAACATAAAACGTCTAATCGTCAGTCTGGCCCGGTCCGGCGTAAACGCGCGGGCTGCTAAAGCGATAGGGATGTTCGGGTGTGTTTACGCCATCCTCCCAAGGTAGAACGGCACCAGCGTGGCCGAGTAGGCAAGCATCAGAGGGTGGCGCGAGCTCCCATCAGCGGAGTACCCAAGCACTCGACGGGCATAGCGTGATCGGTTAGGTCCGCTATCGCATGCAACAGTGCCGCCGGCCTATTGCAGAGGTTGCCTTTCATGTGCCCACCGCAGCCCCAGGCGCAAACCAGCTTGCTACAACCTCGCAGTGCCTCTCGGATGTGGAAGTTGTTCAGGGGACCAACGGGATCAGAGACTCGCCGGACGATGCGCGGGTCTGTCCCTCGGATAGCGAACAGGTTGACGATGACCATCCGCCCGAATTTCCACCGCTGGGCGAATCCTCGGCACTTTCGAATCGTTGGGTCATCTCGGCGTTCATCCGCCGTGCTGGGATTGAAAAGTAGAAAGCCTACCGCTGGCCTCGCCTCCGCCCACTGACGGTGGAGGGTGTACCGCCAGTTTCGGCAGGGGGAGAACTGGGCAACTGAGGTGAGGTTTAGGAAGCCAAGTTGTTGGCTCATGCGGCACCGCCCAGAAGGCCGCAAACCTTACTTGACCCTCATTCGACCCTTGTTCTTGCTGCGAGGATTTTGTGTGCTGTAAACCGTCTCGAATGAGCGGTTTGTGGTGCACCCGGAAGGATTCGAACCTCCGACCCTTTGGTTCGTAGCCAAATGCTCTATCCAGCTGAGCTACGGGTGCACAATTGCCTGCGATGACCAGCCTAGAATATCGAAGTTTGGTCCCCGAAGCAACCGGCACGCTCAGCTTCAGCTTGCCGCAGGAGCCGCAGCAGCGGGCGGCGGAGCAGGCTTGGCCAACGCAATCCGCTCCGTAATATCCAGCCCCGTCCTTCGCAGCAGTTGCCGCACCACTGGCTCGGTTAGCCGCGTCGAGTCATACTCCACGCACACCGTCTGCTCCGCCTCACGCAGCTCCACCTTGCGAATCCCGTACACCTCCCGCAGATTGCCCAGCGCCATCGCCGCCAACTCGCTGGGCGCCGCGCCATACCGGTACACCACAACCACCTGTGTCATAGCCCGATTTTAGCAGTGCGCGGCTTCTATAGTTTCTGCAGATACTGCGTAATCTCGGAGCCCGTCCAATCCTGCGCGCCAATGAACTTGCGCCGCATCACTCCTTGCCTGTCGATAATGTACGTCTCCGGAATCTGCACCGTGCCATACATCGCGTTCACCTTCTGGTCCGCGTCGCGCACCGTTAGCACATCCACCTGGTGCTGCTTCAGAAAGCGCCGATACACCTCATCGTCCTGATCCGCGCTCACCGCGACCACGGCGATCTCCGGATGCTCCTTTTGCATCGCCAGCAGGCTCGGCAGCTCTTCCACGCAGGGTGCGCACCACGTGGCCCACAGGTTCAGCACAACCACCTTGCCGCGCAGCTTCGCCAGGTCGACCGTCTGCACGCCATCGCTCATCACAAACGCCGGCGCTGTCTTGCCAATGTTGCCCGGATGATCCCCGCGATCGCATCCGGCGGTCGTTATCGCCAACAAGACTGCAGCCACTCCGAACCACGTTTTCCGCACGTCACGCTCCCGCTTCCTATAATACGAACTCGTGGATGAAATCTCAGCCCAACCCGCCGCTGTCTTCGCAGAAGAAGCCGCTCCGACTTTGCTGCTCTCCGTCGTCGTCCCCGCTCGCAACGAGGAACAGTCCCTGCCCGCCTGCGTGGAATCCCTCATCGCGCAGTCCGAACCAGGCTTCGCACTCGGCTCCGAGTGGGAGCTGATCCTCGTCGACGATCACTCCACCGACTCCACCCGCTCGCTCGCCGCGCGATTTGCGGCTTCGTCCCACGGCGTCCTCGTCCTCGACGCATCGGAGCTCCCGGCCGGTCCCAACCCCGGCTTCACCGGCAAGACCAACGCCTGCTGGACCGCCGCGCAGACCGCCCGCGGGCGTCTCCTCCTCTTCACCGACGCCGATACCATCCACGAGCCCGGCTCGCTCTCCCGCGCCCGCCACGAGCTGGAAAAGTACAAGGTCGCCCTGCTCTCTTACTCCCCGCGCCAACTCATCTCCGGCATCGCCCAGAGCCTCGTCATGCCGCTCGTCTTCGCGGAGCTCGCCAGCACGTATGACATGAAGAAGATCAACGATCCCACCCAGCGCCTCGCCGCCGCGAACGGCCAGTTCCTCATGGTCACGGAGGAGGCCTACTTCGCCGTCGGCGGCCATCGCGGCGTGGGGCCCTACGTGCTGGAGGATGTCGCGCTGGCCCACAACATCAAGCGCGGCAAGCGCGCCATCCGCTTCCGCTATGCGCCGGACGCTGTCTCCGCGCGCATGTACCGCACTGCCGGGAAGATGGTTGAAGGCTGGACCAAAAACCTCGCGCTGCTCTTCAACAACGCTCTCCCGCTCGCCGCCATGCGCTTGCTGGAGCTTCTTCTCATCCTCGCCATTCCCCTCATCGCCGTGCTCTATCCCTTTCCCTTCCGCTACCAGGTCGCCCTGCTCTTCGTCGTCTGGGTGCGCGTCCTCTGGCGCTTTTACGCCCGCACCGCCAGATCCAACTTCCCCTTCACGGACGTCGCCCTCTCCATCCTCGGTCTTCCGCTGCTGATCCTGCTGCTCATCCGCAGTCACATCGCCGTCAAGATCAGAAAGTCGGTGGCCTGGAAGGGCCGTACCTACTCCACCATCCCCCGTTAGGCTCCCGGACATCTAAGACTTAGCCCTATGATCCTGCTCACCCGCAAAGCCGAGTTCTCTGCCGCTCACTTCTACTGGAACGATGCCTGGTCTCCGGAAGAAAACCTCCGCGTCTTCGGCAAGTGCGCCAACCGCAACGGGCACGGTCACAACTACGCCCTGGAAGTCACCGTCGCGGGCGAGGTCGACCCGGTCACCGGCTTCGTCGTGGATCTCAAGCAGCTCAAAGACATCCTTGAAGCCGAGGTAGTCAGCGTCTACGACCACCGCCACCTCAACCTGGAGGTACCCGACTTCTTGGCCGTCATTCCCACCACGGAGAACATCGCCATTGCCGTCTGGCGCAGGCTCGCCGGCAAGATTCCCAACGCTCGCCTCCACCGCATCCGCGTCTACGAGATGCCGGATCTCTTCGCCGACTTCTACGGCGACTTCGGCCCCGAAGCTGGGTCCGCGCAAGAGGGGGCAGGGAACTGATGCCCATCGCGCACCTCTCCCGCCGCTACCGCTTCTCCGCCTCGCATCGCCTCCACGCGGATACCCTGACGGAGGAGCAAAACCGCCACACCTTCGGCAAGTGCAACAATCCCTTCGGTCACGGCCACAATTACATCGTGCAGGTCACTTTCAGTGGCCCCGTCAATCCCGCCACTGGCATGGTCACCAATCTGGCAGACCTGGATGCTTTTGCCGCCGAACGCCTTCTCGCGCCCTTCGACCACCAGAACCTCAATACCCTCTCCTTCTTCGCCGGCCTGGTTCCAAGCACCGAAAACCTAGCCATCGTTCTCCATGGCATCTTCGCTTCATACCCTCTCGCGAAGCTGGAGCGCCTTCATGTCGAAGAGACCCCAAACAACTCCTTCGACTACACCGGGTGACCTTCGTTCCCGGCCAGCGTGAAGACTGAAGCGCTTCTCTTAGCCAAACCAAATCACGCGCCACGAAGTGAACCAGCAGGGACACATCTGGCAGGGTAGTTTCGATCAGCCAGCCTCCCGATGCGGAACCATCTTCGCCACGCGCGTTGCCGTATTCAGCGTGTCGCCGGTCCGCAGGTAGTAGTAGCCCTTGCCGTCATGGTCCTTGCCGTCCCACACGGCCACGCGCTTCGGCCCATTCACCGTCAACGTGTCGCCGTGGATGGTAATTGACGTTGCCTGGTCCAGCCCAAAGCACAGCAGGTCCGGATGCGCCTTGATGACCGCGGCCAGATCGTTCTCCCTGTGCCGCACATCCACATGCTGATCAAAAGTCGCGTTCGTCAGGAAGCCAAAGCCGATCTCATGACCCGGCGCCATCATGATCGTGTTATCGTCCGGCTCCTTCGACCCCCGCACCATGTACGATCCCTGAATCGTCGCCCCCGCCGATCCACCGCCGATCACGCCGCCGCGATCCAGCAGCTTGAAGAACTCCTTCAGCGTCAGCGTATCGAGATACGTATCGGCAATGCGCCAGTGCCGCCCGCCCACAAACCAGACCCCAGTCGCCGCCCGCAGCGGCGCAACAAATGCCTCCGAGTTCGCCACCGTGCGATCGTTCGTATACAGCACCGTGCAGGGCACATCCGGAAACGCCGCAAACGGACTCTTCGGCCCGCAGTATTCTGTCTGCAGCGCCTCCTGACTTGCCGGCTTGGTCACAGATCCATTCGGAATCACCACAATCTTCGCACTCTTTCCGCCTGCCAGCTCGATCATCCGCTGATAGTCCCGCGCCTCGGTCGCCCCGCCCGTCACCAGCAGATAGCCTTTTGCCGGCCCGTGCGAGGGCGGCTGCCCCAACGCCGCGCCGGACATGAACCCCACAAACATCGCAAGAACAAGACGCGCCGGCAACATGCTGAAAGCAAAAATCATAGGTTCTCCATCTCTCATCAGGACGTCGATGGCCGAAGGAAAGACGCACGCCGCAAACGCTCTATCTTGCGTTTCGATACACTCATGACGGAACGTTCCCGGCTTGCGGCCTTGCTCATACGTCGGCGCTCGCCGGGCTGTACTTCCTTGAAAGGCTCGCATGAACTCCCCCGCCGGCACCGCTGAAGCAACCATCCCCCTCGCAGAGATCTCCACCCAGGACCTTCACCGGGAACTCCTCCGCCGCCTGGGCGAGGACCCGGACCGCAATGGCCTCGTCCGCACGCCGGAGCGCATGGAAAAAGCCATGGCCTTCCTCACCCGCGGCTACCAGCAGACCGTCTCCGAGGTCCTCCACAACGCGCTCTTTGACGTCGACTACGATGAGATGGTCATCGTCAAGGACATCGAGTTCTACTCCCTTTGCGAGCACCATATGCTGCCCTTCTACGGCAAGGCCCACGTCGCCTATGTCCCCAAAGGCAAAGTCATCGGCCTCAGCAAGATGGCTCGGCTCGTGGACGTCTTCGCCCGCCGCCTGCAGGTGCAGGAACGCCTTACCCGTCAGATCTCGGACGCCATTGAGGAGGCCATCGCTCCGCACGGTGTCGGCGTCATCCTGGAAGCGCAGCACCTCTGCATGATGATGCGCGGCGTGGAAAAGCAGCACTCGCGCACCGTCACCTCCGCCATGCTCGGAGCCTTTAAGACCCAACTCCAGACCCGCAACGAGTTCCTTTCGCTCGTGCGCCCTGGCGCCACCCTCTAAAGCATGAAGTTCCAGCCCATAACCGCAGGCTGGAACTCAACGCCGGGCAAACTGAACTGATCGCCTTACTTCTTCACTACCAGATCCAAGGACAGCGTTCCCAGCACCTGCGTCGCGTCGAACGAGTCGAACTCCGCATAGTCCATGAAGTCTGTAAAGAACTCTGGATTGATGGTGAACTCCACATTGTTGTAGTGCAGTGCCGTCGTCTTCTTCGGCGTGTTTGTCGCCGTCACCACCACCGGGTCCGCAGACACAACCTCAAAGATCGAGTAGCGCCCTTCATCCATCCCGTCCGCAATCACCTCGGCGGAGACGTAGAGGTTCGCACCCGCCTTAACTACCTCCAGCTCCTGCAACTGGATCTTCGCGCCCTTGGTCTTGAAGGTCAGCCCACCCGCGAACTCCACCAGCTGAATCCCTGAAGCTGCCGTCGCGGTGCCACCCTGCACCTTGTAGCCGCTGGCGCCGTAGTTCACTGGTTTGGTGGTTACATCGTTCGCTTCGAGCAGATCGTTCAGATACGGGCTGAGCGAAAGCATCACGCTCCCGCTGTTGATCTGGCCGGTCTGCGCCTGCGCGGTTGCTGCGCCCAGGCTCATTGCCGCAATCACAATCAAGTACATCAAGCGTTTCATCCTCGTCCTCGGTGCGAGTCGAAAGTCGCCGCCATCATCGCTCATGGCCGGTCGCTGGGTTTGCTCGCTGGGCCCATCCTATCGGCACAATTTCCCGCAGGCCCATCCCACCTTCGCGTCACCCCGCGCCCAAACCGCGTAAAGTGATCCTGTGAAGTCCGGCTACGGCATCTCAGACAGCCTCATCCTCATCACCCTCCTCGTCGAGCTCGGCGTCGCCGCCGCCGTCTCCAGCTCGCTCGCCCGCTCCCGCACCTTCCGCGACCTCCTCCTGCTGCAGTCCCGCACCATCCGCCAGACCGCCCGCTTCGTCGCAATCTTCATCTTCCCGCTCGTGCTCGGCGTCTGGATTCGCGTCCGCGTGCCCAACTTCCTCGCCGCGGATATCTCCTTTGAGGCCACCATCCTCCTCGGCCTGCTGCTCGGCCCGCTGCCTGCCATGGCCGGCGGCGTCGCGCTTGCCATCCCCGCGCTCTTCCATGGCGAGTTCTGGTCTCTCACCGTCAATCTCGCCACCGCCGCTATTGCCGGCTCGTATGCCCGCTTTGCCAGCGTTGAAGACGTCTGGTCCTTCTCCCCCATGATCGACCTCAGCATCTATCGCTGGGTCACCCGCAACCTCAAGCGCCCGCATCTGGATCGTCAGGTACTGCTCCTGATGCTCATCACCGCCATGCAATTCGTCACCAGTGAGCTCTCCCACCACTACCCGCGCCAGTTCTTCGAGCTCTACTCCTCTAACTGGTTCGTCGAACTCGCCATCTGCTTCTGCGCCCCCGTCGTGGTCGGCATCCCGCTCAAGATCTGGAACCAGATCCGCATCGAGCAGAAGCTCGAAGAGCAGTCGCGCCTCCTGCTTGAAGCCCGCCTCGACGCCCTTCAGCGCCAGATCAACCCCCACTTCCTCTTCAACACCCTCAACTCCATCACCTCGCTCGTCCGCTCCAAGCCCGAGCTCGCCCGCGAGATGATCGTCAAGCTCGCCAACATCCTGCGCATCCTCCTGAAGGACCGTGAAGCCTTCGTGCCGTTCTCGGAAGAGCTCGCTTTCACCGACGACTACCTCGACATCGAGGTCGTCCGCTTCGGAGAAAAGCTCCGGGTCGTCAAGGAGATCGCGCCGGACACCCTCGCCGTCGTCGTCCCCAGCATGTTGCTGCAGCCGCTCATTGAAAACTCCATCAAGCACGGCCTCGAACCCCGCATCGAAGGCGGCACCGTTACCCTCCGCAGCCGCATGATGGACGACGGCCGCATGCTCGTCGAGGTGGAGGACGACGGCGTGGGCATGGCTCCCGGCCACGCCGGCACCGGTAACATCCAGCGTCCCGGTGCCGGCATCGGCATGAAGAACGTCCGCGAGCGAATGGAGGTCCTCTACGGCGATGGCGCGGAGGTCAAGATGGAGAGCCGCCCCGGCCGCGGCACCAAGGTCACTCTGTACATGCCCGTCCTGGAAGGCGGCAACCCCGATTGGGGCAAGGTTCGCGCCGCCGTAGAAGGCGTTGTAAAGGGCCTCACTCGCCGTCCAACCCCTACATCCAGGTCATTCTGAACGAAGTGAAGAACTCCGCAATTGCTTCGTTCTTGCCATACCTGCTTATCATCCGCGGCAAAGCGAAGGATCTGCTTCTTCTTTGCTCTTGCGTCCGCCCGAACAAAAGGGCTCGCCCATCCCGGAGCGAGCCCTTCCACTTAGCATCGTGGCCGAGCCTAAAACGCCCCGCACCCATGCTCCGCCACCAGCCGCTTCCGCCACTCTTCCAGCGTTGCATACGCAATGCAGCTCTGCCCAGTAACTGTATCCACCCGCCAGGTTACATTTCCTTGCCGGTACCACTGGAACTGCCCGCGCCCGCCAAACCGCTCTCCATTCGGAGGATTCGGCGGAATCGAATCGTGCGCCGGCGGAGCGCCACCGGTATACACCTTCGCATAAGCACCATCCCGCCCGGTCTGCTGAAACTCAGGCCCGCCGGAGCGATCCCCGCCCGACTGAAACTCCCCATGGTCCCCCGTGCCGATGCCGTATGTGCCATCCGCTGCGCTGTACTCCCGCTTCTCGCCGTAGGGCCCGCGGGAAAAATCCCACTTGTGCTCGCTCTGTCCGTCGACGCCCTCGCCCGCATTCTCCCGCAGGAACGCCTCCTTCTGTGGCCCCGTCATACATCCCTCGCAGCGCACCTCGCCGCTGCCCAGTCGCTCCGTCTTGTAGTAGCGCTGATATCCCATCCAGATCAACACCGCCACCAAGACCAGCAACAACAATGTAATCAACGTCCTGAACATTCCACCGCCTCCACTCATCCGGCAAGGTCCGCGCGCCGGTCGCATCGTAGTAATTGGACTGAACCTACTATGCCCCCATACCCCCTCCACCGTCGAGCAAAAAAGCTCAACCGCCGTTCCCGCATACTCGCGTAAGCCGCCAATTTTCACTTCGCCGGCATCCTCCACCCGCGTCCGCGCGCGTATGATGGACCTCGTGCCGAAATACTCCATCGTCGTTCCGTTCCACAACGAGGAAGAGAACGTCACCACGCTCTATGACCGCCTCAAAGCCGTCATGGAGTACGTGAACGAGCCCTTTGAGCTCGTCTTCGTGGACGATGGATCGCGCGACCGCACCTACCGCCTGCTGGAAGAGATCGCCGCCGTAGACTCCCGCGTCCTCGTCGTCAAGCTCCGCCGCAACTTTGGCCAGACCAGCGCCCTCGCCGCCGGCTTTGACCACTCCCAGGGCGAGTACATCCTCGCCATGGATGGCGACCTCCAGCACAATCCCGCCGAGATCCCCCAGTTCCTCGCCAAGCTCGAAGAAGGCTACGACGTCGTCTCCGGCTGGCGGTCTGAACGCGGAGACAACGTACTCCTGCGCCGCATCCCGTCCGCCGCCGCCAATCGCCTCATGGCCATGCTCTCCGGCGTCAATATCCACGACTTCGGCACCACCTTCAAAGCCTACCGCCGGGAGGTCATCCAGAACATCCCCCTCTACGGGGAGATGCATCGCTTCATCCCCGCGCTCGCCTCCTGGTACGGCGCCACCATCTGCGAGATCCCCATCTCCAACCCCGCCCGCGCCGCAGGCAGATCCCACTACGGCCTCTCCCGCACCTTCCGCGTCCTCTTCGATCTCCTCACCATCCGCTTCCTGCTGCGCTACATGACGCGCCCGCTCCACTTCTTCGGCACCTTCGGCGCGCTGGGCATGGTCTCGGGCGGCCTGCTCGCCGCCTGGCTCCTCGTCCTTAAGCTCATCACCCACGGCGCGGTCGCCAACCAGCACGCCCCGCTGTTCATCATCGCCGCCGTCCTGATCCTGGCCGGCATCCAGATGCTCGGCATCGGCCTCCTCGGCGAGCTCCAGGTCCGCCACTTCCACACCGCCGACCACCGCGCCCCCTACGCCGTCGACCGCCTCCTTCGCCTCCGCTCCAACGAAGAATCTCTCCTCCACTAAGCCTCCATGATCAAAGATGAAGCGACCGCAGCTCTGGTCAGCGAGCCATACGCGAGGTCTTCCGCCAGTTAGATGAGTCGGCACGATTCGTTCGTGAGAACTGCGACGAGCAGGAGGTCACGGCTTACCTGCAAAGGTTAAGCCCAACTCTAGGCACAATCCTCTTTGATCTGATGGAACCTCTCTACATAGAACATCTCCACCTCAAGCCGGACGGCTGGGACGAGTAGGAAACGACACCTTACCAGGCCTGCGGAATATCCTTCGGCACCAGCGCCACCGGAGCCCTCCCGTCGAACGTCACCGGGTTCGCCACCAGCCCCGGCATCAGCTTGTACTCCGTGTCGATCAGCACCCAGCACACCGTAGCCGTCCCCAGCAGCGTACACACCGCCGCCTCATGCATCATTCGCCCCTCGCCCAGCACCTTGGCGGCCGCGGAGCCCTGCACAAACGCTGCATCGTGCCCGTCAAGCCGGTAGTACACCGCATTCTCCGTCACCGGCCGCCCAAACGGCGAAATCATCTTCATCAGCATCTGTGCGGCCGGTCCCAGCTTGTCCTTCGCTCCCGGCTCGCCGAGACACGTATGGTCGATCTTCAGAATCGTCAGGATCGCCAGCTCACCCCCGGCCGTCACCGTCTGCTCGCCTTTCATCAATCCCAAAGGCATGGTGATGCACTTCGCCAAATTCGGATCGTCTTCGTTCGCCGCCAGTCCCTTGGCAAGGGCTGCCGGCAACGCCGGCTGCGCCTGGAACCCGCTCGGATACCGGTAGGTGAACCCCAGCGCCGCATCCCGATACGTGGCCGCCGCATCGTCCGCCGCGCCGCCGCGCCACCCACTCATTTCCAACCCCACCAGCAAGAGCCCGCTCGCCAACCCAAGTCTCGTCATCCGGAAGAGCATATCGCAAGCCGCTCGTCACCTCCAACGTCATGGCCCATGCCGGTCCTATGCTTCACCGCCTCGTCGTCGCGTGTTTCCCGTCTTTCCCGTTACGCCTTGCTTGACCCACCCCCCATGCACAACGGCGTCTGCATGAGAAACTAGCAGTATGCCCTTAAATGTCGGAATCGTAGGCTTGCCCAATGTAGGTAAGAGCACCATCTTCAACGCCCTTACCAGCGCCGAGGCGCAAGCAGCCAACTACCCCTTCTGCACCATCGACCCGAATGTCGGCGTCGTGCAGGTCCCGGACGCCCGCATGAACCGCATCGTCACCATGGTCAAGCCCCACTCCATCGTCCCCACCACCATGGAGTTCGTCGACATCGCCGGCATCGTGGAAGGTGCCTCCAAGGGCGAAGGTCTCGGCAACCAGTTCCTCTCGCACATCCGCCAGACCGACGCCATTCTTCACGTCGTCCGCTGCTTCGCCGATCCCGAGGTCATCCATGTCGCTGGCGGCGTCAACCCCCTGCACGACATCGACATCATCAATACCGAGCTCTTACTGGCTGACCTCGACACCGTGGAAAAGCGCAGCGTCAAGGCCCAGAAGGCCGCAAGATCCCAGTCCGCGGACGCCAAGATCAAGACCGAGGCCGCGACTCTGGAAAAACTCCTCGCCGTCCTCAACGCCGGCAAACCCGCCCGCGTCGCAAACCTCACGGACGACGAGCGCCTCGTGGCCCGCGACCTCTTCCTCATCACCTCCAAGCCCATTCTCTACGTCGCCAACGTTGACGAGCCGGCCCTCTCCACCGGCAATGAATGGACCAACGCCGTCGAAAGACGCGCCGCCGAAGAGGGAAGCGAGGTCGTCCGCATCTGCGGCCAGATGGAAGCCGACATCGCCCAGCTTGACGCCGCCGAGCGCCAGGAGTTCCTCACCGAGATGGGCCTCGCCGAACCCGGCCTCAATCGCCTCATCCACGCCGCCTACCGCCTCCTCGGCCTCTACACCTACTTCACCAGCGGCGTCCAGGAGGTACGTGCCTGGACCATCAAGAAGGGGACCAAGGCCCCCGGAGCCGCCGGCGTCATCCACTCGGACTTTGAACGCGGCTTCATCAAGGCCGATGCCTACCACTGCGAAGACCTCTTCCGTCTCGGCAGCGAGCAAGCCGTCAAAGAAGCCGGTCTCCTCAAATCCGAAGGCAAAGAGTACGTCGTCAAAGACGGCGACATCCTCTTCTTCAAGTTCAACGTCTAGCCACCGCAGACGTCCGATCTACTCACCCCATCGCCCTCGCCAGCCGGGAAAAGTGCATCCTCTGATGAGATTAAGTCGTTTGTTCTGAAGACTTTGCACCACAAAATAAAGAAAAGTCCGGACATTTTGTCTCAAGTCCGGACTTATCTGCAATGTTTTGAATAGTTTGCGCACATTTACCCCGGGGTGGGGTGTACTTTAAAGCTCCAGCCGCGAGTCGTCGATCGCCAGCCGCACATTCCCGTCCGACTTCGTCAACCGCCTCACCGCCTCCATCTTATCCACATTAGCCTTCAGCATGACCATTGCAATCGGAATCGACTTGCCAGCCGATTTGATCGTCCGGATCGCCGTGTCCCGGTCAATCTTGCACACATTCATCAGCACCCGGATCCCGCGCTCCACCAGCTTCGCGTTCTTCATGTGCACGTTCACCATCAGGTTGTCGTATACATAGCCCAGCCGCGTCATCGCGCCAGTCGTAATCATGTTAAGGATCATCTTCTGCGCCGTGGAGGCCTTCATCCGCGTCGACCCGGAGATAACCTCCGGCCCAACCTCGGCCACGATCGTGACATCCGCCACATCCGCCAGCTTCGTTCCGTAGTTGCAGGTGATGCAGGCCGTCTTCGCCCCGCGAGCACGCGCATACTCTACCGCGCCAAACACATACGGCGTCTGCCCGCTCGCCGAGACCCCGATAACGATGTCCTTTCGCGTCGGCCGCCGCCGCGCGATATCCCGCTGCCCAATCTCCGGCGAGTCCTCATTCACATCCGACGCCGAGGCCAGCGCCTTCGGTCCTCCCGCCATGATGTACTGCACCTGCGCCGGCGCCGTCGAGAACGTCGGCGGACATTCACTCGCGTCCAGCGATGAGATTCGCCCGCTCGACCCTGCCCCCACGTAGATCAGCCGGCCGCCATCCCGCAGTGACCGGGCCACCGTGTCCATCACGATTGCAATCTCCGGCAGCGCCTTCTTCACCGCGGCCGAGACCTTCGCGTCCTCCATATTGATAATTCGCGCAATCTCCAGCGCAGACTTCGTATCCAGCCCATGCGACGCGGCATTTTCGCTCTCGGTTGTCAGCACGGTTGAATCGTTGGAATCTCGGTGTCCGGAAGGCCTTTCCGGCTTCTCTGGCACGTTCTGCTCAGTCATTGTTAAGGTCGCCATAATCATTTCATCGCAGTTCAAGCCCATCCTACGCCTCAAATCAGTAGGATGCATAAAACAACGTGCCGTACAAGGTACGTTCCCCAATGCCTTCCAGTTTGTTGGCTCCGGAGCCACGGGCGCAATCGAGCCCATCACTGTCAACAAACGTCTCCAGCCCCGCGTCTAACTCCTTGGAGCGTAACAACCTTTTGGGACGTATTCTGTTATAACGTGGGATCTGTCCCTTAGCTATCCCCCATTCGATTGAGCCCTTTGCCATGCCGCCCGAACTGCCGCCGTCATCCGAACTCACATCTCCTGAAACCTTCCCAGACCACCATCTTGCCCCCGCTCAGACTCGCGCTCCCGTAACGGCTCCGCCCCCCGAGCCACGCTCCACCTCCCTCTTCGCCTGGCTCCGCGACCTGGTCCTCTCTGTCGCCGTCTCCACCTTTATCATCGTCTTCCTCTACCGCCCCGTCCGCGTTGAAGGCTCCAGCATGAATCCCGGACTCGAAGACCAGGAGCGCCTCTTCATCAATCAATTTGCCTACAAGGTTG
>CAXTRZ010000032.1:0-14829 GCA_964246715.1 uncultured Acidobacteriaceae bacterium
GAACAACAACGCCAATGTTGCCACCTCCCGGCGTGTATTTAATTGCATTGTCGAGCAGATTGACCAGCACCTGCTTGACCCGGGCTGGGTCGGCGATGATCTTTACCGGACCTGGCGTGGTGCAGTGCAGGCCGATCTGCTTTTCGGCGGCCAGCAGATGCATCTGATCGGCAATCCACTCCGCAATTCCGCTGAGATCAACGCACTGACGATCCATGGCCTCGGTGCCTGAGTCAACGCGCGCAATCGCCAGGAGGTTCTCAACGATCTTTGCCATGCGGACAATCTCCTCAAGCGCACTGGCCAGCGTTTCGTGCATTGCCTCCGGAAGTTCCGATGACTGGCTCAGTTGCTCCAACTCGCCACGCAAGATGGTCAGGGGCGTGCGCAGTTCGTGGGAAACATCCGCAGAGAAGCGGCGGTCGTGGTTCAGCGCATCTTCAAGCCGCGTGATCATGCGATTGAGCGCGTGTGACATACGCTCCATCTCGTCACCACTGGCAATCACCGGCAGGCGCTCCCCCAGCGTATGCGTACCAATCCGCTCAGCGTGATTGGCAAGGGTGCTCAACGGGCGCAGTGGCCTCCCCATGAGGATGTGGCCACCCAAAGCGGCGGCAAACAGGATGAGCGGCGTTATGAGGCAAAGCGTTTGCAGCAGCGTATGAAGAACACGTTCGACCGGCGCGAGCGAGACGCCGGTCTCGACGACATACTGTGTACCGGAGCTGGACGTATAGGGCCGGGAGTAGATCAGCAGTCGGTCAGACCCGCGTACCGTCTCCCTGCGGAACGCTTGCTTGCCGGCCGCGAAGAAAGGCAGCGGGAAATTGTCCGGTCCAATCTCCGGCCCGCGTGTTGCACCGGACTGGTAGAGTACCTCTCCATCCTGCCGGGTGATGCGGATCAGGCGGCCGCTTTGCTCGGGAGCATACGCCTCGACGATCTCGCCGCTCATCCAAGGCATGCCCTTGCTCTCTTCGGCTGAAAGAAAATTTGCCGTAATGCCATCCAACTCGGCTCGAAGGGAGTTTTGTAGCGTCGATATCAGATAGTCCCGGGCGGAAAGATAGAGCACTGCTCCAAAGACCAGCAACGCAGCCGCCAGCAAACCGACATACCAGGTGGTCACGCGCGTGCGTAGCGAGGTGAAGCTCACGCTTCCTCACCTGCCCTAATCGTGTACCCGGTTCCGCGCACAGTGCGGATCAGCTTGACGTCATGATCGTCGTCGACCTTGGCTCGAAGATGGCGGACGTAAACGTCCACAATGTTGGTGATACCGTCGAAGCTCTGATCCCAGACATGCTCGATGATCATATTGCGCGACAGTACGCGGTCCACATTTTGCATCAGGTACTCCAGCAGGGCGTACTCCTTCGCGGTGAGATCGATGCGCTTGCTAGCCCGCCGGATTTGCTGCGTCAAACGGTCGAGTTCCAGATCACCCACGGTCAGTATGTTGGACCGGTTCACTGGGCCCCGGCGCAGCAACGCCTTACAGCGCACGAGAAGCTCCGCGAAGGCAAAGGGTTTCGTAAGGTAGTCATCCGCGCCGCTCTCGAACAGCTTCACCTTATCCTCCACCGCATCGCGCGCGGTCAGCACCAGTACCGGCACATGGGTGTCACTGCGCCGAATCCGTTGCAGCACCTGCGCGCCATCCATGCGCGGCAGCATCAGGTCCAGAATAATCAGGTCGTAGGGGTAGGTCTGCGCCATCTCGAGTCCGTCGCGCCCATCGGGTACTACATCCACTGCGTAGTGTTCTGCAGCAAGTCCGCGTTGCACAAAGCCGGATACCTTGGGCTCATCTTCCACCAGCAGTATTCGCATTCCAACTCCAGCAGCAGCTTAAGGCCTTGACTCAGCATTTGCAAACCGCTCATTATGGCCTGGAAACGGGCATTAAAAATTCTTTATCTTCGCTTTATGTCAGTTTCACCCGCACCCGGGAAGCATGAGTGTGACACCAATCGCCGCAAAGAGGAACAAGATCACCCATGATGGAAATCGCGCAGTCTGTTACCCCAGCCTCGAGCAGTCCTGAGCCTTCTCTGCTCAGCCGCGCTACCTCCGTCTTTGTTTACCTCTTTGAGCGGTTCGTACCGGACCCGTTCGTCTTTGCCATTGTCCTCACCTTGCTGGCGGCATTGCTCGCTTTTCTCTTCGCTCCTCATGCCGCTCCAAGCCAGATTGCGGCGGCCTGGTACGCGGGAGTCTTCAACCTCTTCACCTTCGCATTTCAAATGGTGCTCATGCTGGTAGCCGGACACGCGCTCGCAAGTGCGCCAGCGATCAAGCGTCTGCTAACGTACATCGCAAGCAAGCCCAGATCAGCAGCTAATTCCATCTCCCTCATCATCGTAGTCTCAATGATCGCCTCCTGGATCAACTGGGGGCTGGGCCTGGTAACGGCAGCGCTACTGGCGCGCGAGATCGCCAAGCGAGTTCGCGTCGACTTCGGCTGGCTGGTCGCGGCTGCCTATACGGGATGGGTTATCTCTACTGAAGGCTTGTCCGGGTCCATTGCACTATCGCAGTCTACGCACGGTTCCGCGCTGAACATCGTGGAGAAAGTGACCGGCCACCTTACCCCCCTGAGCGAAACCGTGTTTACACGATTCAATCTGGTGCCCATCGTCGTGCTGTTCCTCATCCTGCCTGTTCTATTTCGCTACATCGGGCCAGCGGAAAAAGATGGCCGCCCTGCTGATCCGGAACGTCTTCAGGCCGAAGATGCCAACGCGCTCCAGGTGCGACACGGCGAGCATGACAACAGCTTCGGGGCGAAACTCGACAGGTCCTGGATTCTCACTCTCTTGCTGGTCGTTTTTGTCGCCTCGGCGCTGGTGCTGGAGTTAGTTCGTACGCATGGCTCGATCGATCTCAACTCGGTCATCATGACGCTGCTCGTAGTGGGACTGCTCCTGCACTGGACCCCTGCCAACTACGTGGCCGCGATGAAGCACGGAGCTCGCAGTTCAGGCTCCCTCATCCTGCAGTATCCGCTCTACGGCGGGATCATGGGAGTCATCACCACAACGGGCTTGGCAGCCGTGCTCTCCAAGGTATTCATTCGCTTTTCGACTGCGCATACCCTTCCCTTCTTCACCTATTTGACATCCATGATCATCACGCTCTTCGTACCCAGCGGAGGAGGTCATTGGGCGGTACAGGGTCCGTTTGCAATCCCCGCCGCACATGATCTACATGCGTCTTTGGCTGGAACCACCATGGCCGTGGCGATGGGGGAGTCGGTAGCCAATATGCTTCAACCCTTCTGGGCATTGCCCATTCTGGCAATCGCCGGCTTACCGATGCGACGCATGATGGGCTTCATGGTTGTCACCTTCCTGGTGTCCGCCATCGTCTTCGGGTTGTCGCTGTTGCTGCTGGTTCCCAACGCCTAGCGCAACACGCCTGATAAGAAGTTGCAAGATGAAGCAGCTTCGTTCCTTGCTCCTCATGCGTTGTCATGGCAGCTTATAGTAGAAAACTTTGGCCATGGCCTTCGTCTCGCCCGGTGAGACCGCCAGAACAAGCATGTGCCGGTCCGGCAACAGCAAGCCCGTCTTGGCGCCGGGCGCGCTGGGCACCTTCGCAATCAGCTTGACCTGGCGGGCGTCCGACGTGTCATACACACCGATGTAACCCTCGCCTCCGGGAACGTACAGGCGGTGAGCCGCCGCATCGTACAGCACATCGTCGGCGCGTAAGGGGGCCGGTTGTGTGCTCACCACCGCACCGCTATCCGTATCCATCGCCACCACCGTGCCAGGCTTCCGGCACACCAGGTAGAGCCGCTTTGCGCTCTCATCAAGAGCCGCCATCGCATTTTGCTCGCAAGGCTTCACCGGCCATTCCGCCAGCTCCTTCATACTCTTGCGATCGATCACGGCAACCTTGTTGGTCTGCGTAAGGTTCTCAAAGATCCGGTTGCCATGCTGTTCAAGCGCCATCGCCTCAACGTGATCGTCATTAAACTTAACCTGGCCCAGCACCTTGCCAGTGTCGGGATTGACGGCCTCTATCTCCGCGGTCTTCATATCGACGTCCTTGCCGCCCGTCACAATGTAATAAACGTTCGCAGAGGCATCATAGCCCGCTGAGTCCGCGCCCTCCACGAGCCGGATGGACCCCTTCTGCGTGTAGGAATCGGCATCGAGGATCTTGGTCATCGTCTTGCCGCTGTCAGTGACGATAATTGTCGGTGCGCCGGACCGCACCAGGATGCTGTGGGGTGCGCCGAATCCGCTAACCGTCCGCAGGTGATCGCCAGTGTTAAGGTCAAACACTTCCAGCGTGGCATGGTCCTCCGCCGCCAGCAGGATGCGGTTCCTTTGGCGGTCGACAGCGAAGTGATCGAAGTCGCCCGTGTACCCGGGAAGTTCAACTGTCTTGACAAGCGTCAATGCTGGTGTCGACCCGTTCTGCTGATTGTCGGCAACCAGTATGGCGGCAAGCAGAAGCGCGGCGGCGAAGATCGGTTTCATGAAGGCTCCTTAGGGCCAGGATGCGGAATATGCCCGGATAAAATCCGCGGCGCTAGCATACAGGCTGCCATGCCAGCGTCGCGGTACAGGATGAGTCTCGGCTGAACAGAAGATGAAATTGCTTTCATTTGACGCGGGTAAGTCTCCGCCCTGCTGCGGGTGAAAGATTTTTTATCTTCGCTTTATCCATACTTCATTTTGAGGTTCGTAAATGACTGCGGCCATAAATGCTTTCAATTCGCTCCATGGAAGCCGCTAACGCCCCACACGGTGTGAAGGGATTGTTGAGCCGAAGGCACGCCGGCAAGTATTGCGTACGTCAACGAGCCGGGCGCTTTACCGGCATTGAGAGGCAGTTCACCATGATCAAGCTTTGGCAATACAAGCGTGTTTGGCTCTTCTTTCTGATATTCATCGGCATTCGCTTCTACGCGCATTCGCAGGTCTCCACAGGCAGTATCCTGGGCGCGGTCACGGACCCCAGTGGAGCGGTCATCGTTGGGGCTTCTGTCAAAGTGATCAATGCCCGAACGAACGTGAGCCGAACTGTGAGCACCAACAGCAGCGGGCTTTTCAATGCCGCAAACCTTGTCACGGGCACCTACGATGTCGTCGTAACTTCGACAGGATTTTCCGCCGAAAAAGTCGCTGGTGTCACCTTGGATGTCGGCGCGCAGCGAGAGCTGAACATTCAGTTGAAGATTGGGCTGCAGGATGTGCAGGTGGTAGTCACCAGTGCGGCTTCGAGCGTCGATCTGGTCAGTTCCACCACCATGCCGGTTGTCGACGATCACGAAATTGTGCAACTCCCGCTGAACGGGCGCGACTGGGCCTCGCTGGCCAGCCTCCAGCCCGGTGTGGCGCCCGTGCGCACGCAATCGCCTCTCTCCATCAGCAATCAGCGAGCGAATCGCGGCGTCGGCAATCAGCTCGCGATCGATGGCGCCCGCCCGCAGATGAACAACTACCGTCTAGATGGCATCAGCATCAACGATTACTCGAACGGCGGCCCGGGCGGTGTGGTCGGCACCAATCTTGGCGTAGACGCCATTCAGGAATTCTCCGTCGTGACCGGCAACGCCACCGCTGATTACGGCAAGACCGCGGGAGGCATCGTCAATGCAGTGACCCGCAGTGGGGGTAACAAGGTCCACGGAGATGTTTATGAATTCTTTCGCAACAGCGCGCTTGATGCCCGGAACGAGTTCGACAGTCCTGGCATCATCGCACCCTTGCGCCGCAATCAGTTCGGCGCCTCAGTCGGGGGTCCCATCATCAAGGATCGAACCTTCCTCTTCGGCAACTACGAGGGTCTACGCTGGTTCAACAGCACCAACGCTGCCAGCGTGGTGCCCTCGCCCGATGCGCGCAACGGCTTCCTGTGCTCCAATCCCTGCACCTCGCATACCACGGTGCCCGTCAGCTCTTCCGTGGCGCCTTACCTGGCGCTCTTTCCACTGCCCAATGACCCCGCGCTGCCCGCGGGCAGTGCCGTTGGGCCAACCGGCAACTCCGATACGGGCACCTTCCTCTTCGGCGACCCGTTAAACACGGTGGAGAACTACGCCGCCTTACGTGGCGATCACAATTTCAACGGGAAAGATCATATCTCGGTCTACTACTTATACGATCTCGGCAGCTACACCGCACCTGACGCCTTAAACTTCAAAGTAAAGGTCAATGTGCTTCATCGTCAGGCCGTGTCTCTGAGCGATACCCATACCTTCACGCAAAATGTGCTCAACACCTTGCATCTGGGATTTAGCCGCGTTTACTCCGACGCCCCCACCACCCTGAATGCTGTCAACGCCGCCGCCGGCAACACGTCGCTGGGCTTCGTGCCCAGCCTGCCGGTCGGGTTGATCACAGTTGGCAGCGGCGTCACCGGCTTCGTAGGCGGTCTACACGGCGTGGGGGAGTATGTCTTCCACTACAACTCCTTCCAGGTGTACGACGACGCCTACTGGACACACGGCAAGCACTCCATCAAGGCAGGCTTCGCCTTTGAACGGCTGCAGAACAATCAGCTCGGCACCTCCAACCCGAACGGTCAATGGACCTTCGGCTCGCTCTCCGGATTCCTGCAGAACCAGCCCACGGCCTTCAACGCGCCCCTCGGCCAGACCACCTCGCCCAAGGATCTACGCCAGTCCGTGACGGCCGGCTACATCACCGATGACTACCGCGCCGCACACAATCTGACACTCAATCTAGGCGTGCGCTATGAAGTCGCCAGCGTGCCCTCGGAGACCGCGGGCCGGCTCTCGAATCTCCCCACGCTGACTGCAGCCGCGCCAAACCTTGGCTCACCTTACTTTTCAAATCCGACTCTAAAGGATGTTGCGCCCAGGATCGGTCTAGCCTATGCGCCATTCGGCAACGGTAAGACGGCCATCCACGCAGGCTACGGCATCTACGATTCGCTCCCGTTGGACTACCTCTTCGAAGGCCTGACGATACTCTCGGCGCCCTTCTACCAATCCGGCAGCGTAAGCAGTGGACTCACCGGCTTGTTCCCCACCGGAGGCTTTGGCCTGCTCACACCAGCCACCTTCCGCTACGCCTACACGCCGCAGCATCCGCAGCGTGCTTACCTCCAGCAGTACACGCTGAATGTACAGCACGAACTACCCGGCGACATGATTGCCACCTTGGGCTACAGCGGTTCGCACGGAACACATCTTCCCTACCGCGAAGATGACATCAACACCGTGCAACCCGTAGCAGAGTTGCCCGGCGGCTTCTACGCATTCCCTGCGCTCTACTCCACCACCTCATACGCCAAGATCACCAACAGCCGCCTGAACCCCAATGTAGGTCAAATCAGTGCCATGATTCCCGAAGGCTTTTTGATCTACAACGCAATGCAGGCCAGCATGTTGAAGCGACTCAGTCATCACTATCAATACCAGGTCTCCTACACCTGGCAGAAAGGCATAGACGACGGTTCCTCTTCAACCTTCGGCGACACCTTCTTCAATTCCGTCTCCAGCCTGCCGTACTTCGCACGCGACCGGCGGATCGCGGTTTCCGACTACAACATCCAGAACAACATCATCTTCAACTACCTCATCCTGCTGCCCGACGCTCCGCGGAAGTGGGGCGAAGCCGGCTGGTTCCTGAACGGCTGGCAGCAGGGCTCCATCTTTCAGGCAAGCACCGGCCTGCCCATCACACCGCAGATCAGCGGCGATCCGCTGGGGCTCAACAGCTCCGACACATTCGATTTTCCCAATCGCAATTACAATTGCAACCCCATCAACAAGCTCGGCTACTCCGTGAATCCGGGCCGCAGTTATCTCAAAACCTCCTGCTTCAGCTACCCACTAGCTACGGCAGGTTACAACCCCATTCTGGGTAACTCCGGGCGCAACTCCATCATGGGTCCGGGCTATCAGGACTTCGACTTCTCGCTGATTAAGAACACGATGGTTCCCAGACTGGGAGAGACCTTCAACGTGCAATTTCGAGCCGAACTATTCAACCTCTTCAACCGCGTCAACTACTCCAATCCGGTGAAGGCGCAGACTCAGATCTTCGGCCAGGCTGCAGCTCCCACTGCCGCCAATCCAACACCACAGCCTGGACCCGCCGGCTCCGCAGGCGCTCTTACCACGGCCGGGAGTTCGCGGCAGACGCAGGTTGCCTTAAAGATCATCTTTTAGCTCACGACACCAACACGGATGTGACAGTAGATGAAGCTCTTTTCATTCCGGCTTAAGCCTTCCATCATCTACAGGCGTAATCATTGCGCAATCAACCTCAAGCATCGAACCAGGAGAATCGTATGAAAGCGAATGCAAGGAAGAACAGCAAGTCAACCCGCGGGATAATCGCATGCGCGTGGCTCGGCTTGGCTGTGGCCGGCGCGGTAACTGGCGTGGCACAGGATACACGCGAGCAGGCTGTTGCCGGCTTACGCAAGGTAGAGCTTAAAGAGATGGACCCTACCTATACTCAGCCCGCTCCCTTTGCACAGCATCTGGTGGATCAGGAACTAGCTCGGCACCCGGAAGTCATCCTCATGGCAATCCACGCCACACCTTCCGGACACAAGAATGTCATTGTGGCTTCGAACTTCGGGCGCATCGGAAAGATCGGCGATGAAGATGACATGCGTTGCATTCGGACCGGAAAGAGCAATCTGGAAGTCAATGAAACGGGCAAACACTTCGAGGTCGAACTCGTCTTGCAGGATAAAGCCGGCGCTACCGTTGGAGCGCTCGCCGTCGTAGTGAACTATAAGCCGGGCGATGACAAGAAGGCCTTGGAACAGCTGGCTGTCGCCATACGGGATGACATGCGGCAGCAGATTCCGGCCAAAAGCGCCCTCTTTGGACCGGCTCGGTAGCCCGGCGTAGCCAGGCTTCAGGTGGGCAAGTCAAAGTACGACTTTAAGGCGTGATATCTCGTCTGTACGCCCGGCGCATTCTTGAGTGCTGGAGATTCCTGCCGCCTGCCAGGCTAGGTCATTGCGGTCGTGACGCTGCTTTACGTCTTCACGAAGATCAGCCGCACCGTGCTCTTCTGGATCGTTTTCATCTTGACCGGGGCCGCTGACTTCAATCGGAAGATAGAAGGGGGCCGCCTGCGATCAGTCCGTCATTGCGATCAGCCTCCATAAACGCCGTTGTGGGAAGTTCTCTCAAGAAACTACTCAGTCGAGCACATCTTCGATTCTTCGTCTGACCTAAGGTTTACTTCCACACCGGAATTGCGATCAGAAACTGATGCGAGCGCCGAACTCAATGCGTCTGCCGAAATCCGCAGTCGTGGGCTGAGTAAACTGCGGTGTGCCGACAATCCCGTCGACAGCGGTATAGTTCGCATGATTCAAGAGATTGGCAGACCGTGCATCGAAGCGGAGAGTCTGCTGGTGGAGCACTGAACCGCGCTTCTCTTTGAGAGGGAACGATCGGTTCAGCGAAAGATCGAGGTGAACCGCAGCCGGCATCGTCCCAATGTTCCGCTGGAGATTGCCGTTAGACGTATTCGTGGACAGCAGCCCGAAACGGGTTGCGTAAACGCCAGATCCTGAGGTCGTCACCAAGGAAGGCCGGTCGTTGAATACTCCATCACCATTGGAGTCGAAGCCCGTTGTCACGTCGTACGGTGCTCCGCTCGAAAGCGATAGGTTTGTGGTGCTGCCAATCTTGAAGGGCAGAGAGTAGAGGATCACAGCGAACAGGCTATGTGTAGGAGATCCTGTGGGACGTGCCCAGTCGCGGCTCTTCTCATAGGTGCTTTGGGGAAAGGTGTTTGCGCTCTCCGCGTTCGTTTGGAAGCCGTTGTACAGATAGCCTGAGATTAGGCTGAAACGCTGCGCAAAATGATTGACACCCAGAAAGGCGAACGGACCCGCAAATCTCCCGGTTCTGCCGTACTCAAAAAGGTTGAGATTTGGGGTTAGAGGACGCGGCGCGTCCGCAGGGTCATCTCCAGAAGAAGACACGATGGGAGCATTGGCGTTGAAAGACCTTAGAACACCCCAGGAAGCGGTGTAGTAGACATTGGCGTTCACAGACCAGCTTCTGAAGAAAGAATGCTCCACGCCCAACTGGGACTGCGAAGAAGGCGTAATGCCGATCCCATTGGAAAATCTTCGTTGCTGTTCGATGGGAGATGTGCCGGCAGGCGATCCTAGCGGGTTGTTATACGAAGGCGAGTACACGGTAAGACTCCGCTGCAATTGGCCGTTTAGACGCACTGTCTGAAGGCTGGCGGGTGTAGCAATCGGTGCATAAAAGAGCCCTGTTCGAGCGTGAAGTACCCACTTCTGTCTCTTTCCGAAGGCGTAAGTAACGCCTGCTCGAGGAGCGAACGCATCAACCACGGTTGGCGCTGTCTGAGCGAAATAGCGCAACCCGGCAGAGAGCGTCATCCGGGAGCTCACCTTCCAGTCGTCCTGCGCATAGGTAGCGATCGTCCATTGTTCCAGGGGAACTGCGGCGATGCCGGAGGTCTGCGAATAAGTCGTGGGATTCCCACCAGGTAATCCGGCAACAGCTCGGCGATACTGCTCTAAGCCGGTAATGGTGACGGTGCCTCCGGTGCCGTCCAATGCTGGAGCCGAGCCTCCTCCAAAAGTAAATGCTCCGTTGAACGTGTCCGGATCGTAATCGTTAATAGAGGCGTCAAGAACTTGAACGCCAGCCTTGATCGTGTGTGTCTTCAACGAGAGATACACTTCGTCGTCGACTTCCAGGTCACGCTCGGCATTGTGCATTGGACCTGCTATAGAGCCACCGCCTGTAAAGGCTCCCGCCACTCCAACCTGTGGTGCAGCCGAATTCGGCGTTTGTGCCATCGTCTTCCAACTCAGGCCGGCTCTGAACGAATGCAAAAGATTCTTCGTTAGAAACGTCGTATTCACCACCCGGAGATCGTACTCTGACACACGAGCGAAGGCCCCGCCTTCCTGCAGTACCAGCCCTCCCACGCCTTTGTTCTCCATGCCGTTATCGTTCGCCGCAAATGAGACCGTCAACGTGTCTTTAGCGCCTGGCTGCCAGCCTGTGCGGGCATTTGCCAGCCAAAGACGTTGCGGGGTCGATACGGTCTGATGGAAAGGAACAGGCGTGCCGGCATTGGCAAGCACCGTTGCGTTCACCACCGCATTCTCATCAATGCTGCGATGATCCAGATCCAAAGCGAAGTCAGCCCGTTTACCTTTCAGCAACGGTCCATTCAGCTCGAAACCCACACGCTGTTTGCCGGCAGGAGTCGCGCTCACGCTGAGCGGATCGTTGGCATTCCAGATGTGCGATCCCAGCGTCCCGAAAATTGCGCCGTGGAACTTATCCTGTCCAGGCTTTGTAAATACTTCGATCCGCCCACCCGCATAGGGTGGGTACTGGTACTCCGCCGAGAACATATCAGGGCTGATGCGAACCTCCTGGATCGCCGATTTCGGCGGCAGTGTCGAAGGACTCTGGAATCCGTCAACCGTGATGAGCGCTGAGCCTGGTATGCCGCCTGAAGCCGCCGCCAAAGCTTGAAGTTGCCGCTGAAGATCATCTGGATCTTCCGCAAACCCATCGAGCTGCTTTCCATGAAGAACATTAGACCCCTCCGGCGTTGCCCCTTGCTCCTCTCCGTCCACCTCCAGCGTCTCCGTTACGGATGCAACCTGGAGCTTTGTCGTCAGTGTAATATTCCTATTGATCTGCACATCAAGGGCTGCCGTCTCTTTACTCTGGAACCCTGGTGAGCTTACCTGAACCTGGTAGGAACTAGGCGGAAGGCACAAGAGAGTCCAGCGTCCATCAACTCCCGATGATGTGCTTCGGACCTTTCCGTCAAATCCCACTGCTGCAATGCTGGCGCCTCGAACCAGAGCACCGGTCGCGTCGAAGACCATGCCCGAAAGACTTCCTGTGTTAAGACAGTTCTGCGCTGAAAGTGCAGGAACGAAGAGGACCGCGAGAGAGAGGGATAAGGGAAAGCGATGCATAATGTGCCTGCACCGAAACTAAGCGACTTCATGACTCGCTCTTGAACTTTTCTGTGAGCGAGCCAAACACGTCGTCGAGGCCTAAAGACGCAAGGCTTTCAGCTGAGACAGACCTGATCGACTCGCCGGCACGCGCATTCCCCCTTGCATGGATATCTGCGCCCCGCGGCCTGCGGCCTCAATACGAACGACCTTCGCTGTATTGATCAACGCGGAGCGATGAACGCGCCGAAAGTGTTCTGAACTCAAGCGGTTCTCGAACTCCCTCAATGGAAGGTGAATCAGATGGCTTCCGTCTTCCACATGCACCCTGCAGTAATCTCCCTCGGCAAGAATGGCAATGATGCTCTCCGCATCAATGGGAACGGTGACGCCTCGTTGCTTGACGAAGAAGCGCCGGATCGCCCCTTTACTCTCCGTGACATCCACTCTGTCCGAAAGCGCCGCGTCGCCATCGAAATACCCGCTACGCTCCTGAAAACGACTGAGAGCACGAAGCACACGTTCCTTATCAAATGGCTTGAGCAAATAATCGAACGCTCCCCACTCGAAGGCTGTGACCGCATACTCGTTGTGCGCCGTTGTAAAGATAATGGCGGGGCTATACCGAACGGAGCGCAACACATCGAACCCTGAAAGCAACGGAAGCTGTATGTCGAGGAAAGCAAGGTCCGGCTTCAATCGATCGATCATCTCTACCGCTGTGATTCCATCCCTGGCTTCACCCACAAGGTCGAGCTCGCCGGCATACGCAAGACAAGCCCGAAGCCGGTCTATCGCCAACGGTTCGTCTTCAACAATCAGAGCTCGAATCGTCATGGCACGAGCGCGAAAGGTTCATCCTGCGGCAGGCGCAACGAGATGGTCATCCCGCTTTCAGGAGTGGAAGTGACGGTCATGCTCGCCAGACTCTCGTAGTAGAGCTCAATCCGCCGTCTGATGGTCTTGAGACCAAGGCCCGTGCTGTTGGCGAGATCTTCAGAAGACACGCCCTCGCCATCATCCCAAACCTCGATGTTGAGATCCCCATGCTGCGCATTTGCACGAAGAGCGAGTGTTCCTCCCGCTGGCCGCCTTGCAATGCTGTGCTTGATCGCATTCTCAACCAGAGGTTGCAGGGTAAGGGACGGCAACTCAAGTAAGAGCGTCGCTGGTTCGATGGAACGCTCAATCCGCAGCCTGTCACCAAGCCGCAGCTTCTCCAACGCAAGATACGCTTCGGTGAAGCGCAACTCCTCTTCAAAAGTGACCTCAGCCTCCTCAATCGTGCTGTGGGAGGCCAAGGCGTACCGGAGCATAGAGGATAGGCTCAACAGCGCTTGTTCCGCCTTCAATGCATCCGTTCCAACCAGAGCGATGACCGAGTTCAGAGTATTGAAAAGGAAGTGCGGGTTCAGCTGGGATCGCAGAGCGCTGAGATCGGAGCGGACCCGCAGAGCTTCAGCCTCCATGCGAAGTCTCTCCTCTAAGCGCGCACGCTCCTGCGCTTGCACCATGTAGGAGAAGCCGATCAGAGTTCCATAGACCATCAAACCGGTGAAAGCCTGCCACTGCGCCGCGTAAATTCCCCATGGATTGTAGCGCCACCGGTGCGTAAGGATCAGAGTTTGGAGAGACATCAGCATCTGGACCAACGCCCACCACAACAGCGCAAAGGAGATCGCTCCGCCAAGGTGAGCGACGGCAAATCGGATCGGATGTCGGCTCGGCCAGCGGAGTCGGCCCGCTAGCCAGAACACAGCCACCCCAAGCAGGGCCACCGGCAGAACGTTGAGCGCAGCCTCCAGCAGGGCCTGACGATAGGAAAATTGATGCAGCCGAAAGATCAGGAAGTAGCTCGCGGCGTAAGGCAGCCATCCGCTGGCGTACAGCAGCCAGCCTCGAACGGATTTTAGCGGCATACCCATATCCCACTCTTACATGGGCTACCGTACTCTGCCTGACGCTTTCGCCGAATGAGCCATTTCGGCAGGTCGCGGGGCCCGGCCCCGTCGTCCCCGCCACGAAAACGAACGTTGAAGCAGGATGAAATATCCTTTGCAGGCCCGGCGCCCATCCACCCGGTCCCACAGCCGAACTCCCGCTGATAGCACGTACCCGCCAGCAAAAAAGGACGGCCGAAGCCGTCCTTTTTCCTTGCGTGCTAAAGCTTAGAGAGGCTGAATGTCCGCAGCCTGCCAGCCCTTGGGTCCCTTGACCACGTTGAACTGTACAGCCTGACCTTCTTGAAGGCTCTTGAAGCCGCTGGAGGTGATCGCCGAGTAGTGCGCGAACACATCCTCGCCGTTCTGCCTGCTGATGAATCCAAAACCCTTCGCGTCGTTAAACCACTTCACTGTTCCCTGTTCCATAATGACTTCCTTGTACTGCTGAATTGACGCTCGGACGAATTGGACATCTATCGAATACGGCTACTGCAAGAACCAATCTGTTCAACCGACACTCCAAGCCTAGCACACCCGCCCGCAAAGCCCGTTCACCTCCCGCCATTCCGCTGCGTTAATACTAGTGAGACGACCGTTTCGGTCCATCACGATGGTTGATTTCGAGCTCCGTATACTCCTGGTATGTTCGATCCGCGATCTGCAGATCCGATGAAATCGCTAAGCCGATTATCGGCATGCTCACCGGTTTTGAGGGAATCGATGAATTGAAGCTAGACCCGTATGCCGCAGGCAGCTAGACCCTCTGTAAGGCCAGGAGTGCAGAATAGTCAAACCTGAGAATTCAGCGAATGGTCTCGAAAATACGACCTCTGATCGACGCCAAGCTAATCTGGCACACACCTGCCTTTCACAGACGGATTGGAAGAGTCGGAGTTGCACCGTGATGTAGTCCTGATCCACCATCGGTCCCAGAGTGCATTACCGCTCCCTCATC
>CAXTRZ010000033.1:0-14633 GCA_964246715.1 uncultured Acidobacteriaceae bacterium
GGTGCCGTTGAACCCGTAGAGACAGTGGTAGGGCGTGTTTGCTGCGGCCGTGAACCCGGCTGCGAACTGGCCTGCGCCCGATTCACCTATGGCGGAGAAGGTCTGGTTGCTGGCTGCTACCAGGTCGATAAACCCTACCTTGCCAGCAATTGCCGGCATCGACGTCACCATTCAGCGGGATCTCATGCGCCATGCCGACATGCAGACCACGATGCAGACCCACGGCGAGAACAAGCTTTAGCCCATGCGCGAGGCCTTCGATAAGGCCATCGCAGCCGTCTTCACCAGCTAAAGTTTCCTTTGAGCAGATTTGGGCAGAAGCCGTAAAGGCGCAAACTGAACCTGCGGTAATCCAGAGTTTTGGCCTTCACTAAAGCGCAGAACGCCGAAAGCCCACCCAAATCGGTTTCAAGTCCCCCCGTCGGGCACCAGCTTACAAAGCGAGTGGGCAACGAGTGGGGCCATTGCGTGGCATATTGCCCAACCCCGCTATCCGGATAGTGTGAGAGCATGGTGGGCATGACGCATCGGCTACAGTTAGCATCCGCCGTGCTCGCGGCGAGCGTCACCTTCTCTCAAGCAGCCATGGCAGATCCACCCTGCCCTGCCTACCCCTCGCAGATCTCCATCGATAATGGAACGTTCAGTTCACAGCCCGGCGTGACCTTCCATCTTCGACACTTTGCCGCTACGCTGGTTCCTCAAGGGAAGACAGCTCCCTCGTGTTTTGGGAGGCTCACCGAGGTCTCTCATGCGGAGATCTTCGTCAGCAACGAGAGCCTGTCCAAGGTCTTCACCCAGAAGCTGGGGAACGGTGAAAGTAAAATCAAGGATTTCAAGATTGAGAATGGCCTGGGCAAGGTCACTCTGAGCGGAAAGATCACAAAAGTGATACCCATCCAGTTCACGATTGAAGGTCCCGTGAGGACCGATGGCACACTGCTCTTTATCGATGCCAACAAGATTAAGGCGGACGGCGTCCCGGTGAAAGCCTTGCTCGGAGTGGTTGGAGAACACCTGGCTTCTGTGATCGGGCTCAAGGGCGTAGATGGTGTTTCAGTCGACGGGAACTCCATCTTATTCTCTCCGGAACGGGTGGCGCATCTGAAAGGCTACATCGCCTCAGTCGAGACGACCCAACAGGGTCTGATCCTGCGCTATGCAAAGAGGCCGCGCCTTGCTAAGGCCGAACATGAGGAGCGGAAGACCGTTCCGCAGCCATAAAGAGGGTTATGAAATGAAAGCTAAAGCCGCGCAAGGGGCAAATAAGAACCGGATCTCCGCGGTTGTCTACCGCATCAACACCCTCCTCCACACCATGCGGGCCATTGAACGTCACGAAGATCAACTCTGCATCATCATGACGGAGATCAAGAGCTCCGGCGCCATGACTGCGAAACTGGATGAAGAGCTTAGGGGGATTTTGGAGGAGATACCGGCCCATGAATACCTGGACGACATCGACGCGGTTCGTACATCTCTGAGTCCAGAGATTCTCAGTTGAAGGCTTCAAGACCGGCACCGCAACTCGCTTGCGTCTATGCTTCAGATGCGGCGGCGCGCGAGGCCCGGTTGGGCGCGATGGGAAGGCTGAAGGTGAAGACCGATCCATGGCCCGGCTGGCTGGTCACGGTGAGACGGCCCTGGTGGGACTCGATGATGGCCCGGCTGATGGCCAGGCCCATGCCTGTTCCCGGCGTGCTGCTCTGCGCGCGGGAGCGGTAGAGCCGGTCAAAGATCAGGGCTTGCTCCTCGGCGTCGATGCCGATGCCTCGATCGGCCACGCTTGTCAGGACGAAGTCGGCTTTGGTCTCCGCTGAGATGAAGATGGGTGAACCCGGCTCCGAGTACTTGGCCGCGTTTTCCAGCAGGTTGCATAAGACCTTGCCGACCATCTCAAAGTCTGCTGCGACCTGCGGGAGATCAGGCAGCTTCATTGTGATGGGATGCGTGGAAGAGACCCAGGCACAGCTTTGTCTTGCATGGCGCACAAGGTCCTCCACGGTGATGGGCGCGATGGTCATGTGAACCTCTTGCGCCTCAATCTGCGCCATCTCAACCGCTTGCCCGATCAGGTGATTGAGGCGATCCGCCTCTTCATCCACGATGGTCAAGAGCTCGCGGCTGTCCTCCGGGTGCAAGGACTCCTGCGAGAGAAGGGCGCTTGCTGCGCCTTTGATGGAGGTGAGCGGGGTGCGCAGCTCATGGGTGATGGAATCGAGAATCAGCGTGCGGAGACGCTCGCTCTCTTTGTTCGCCTCGCTTCGTGACACGTCGCCTAAAGCCTGCGCGCGGTCCAGCGCAATGGAGACGAGGCCGGCGATGGCCTGGAAGGACTCCGTGGAGAGGCTGATGCCGGTCAGCAGGACGAGGCCGCGAGGCCGAGCGCCGGCTTTGAGCGGAATCCGGGTCTCGCCGTCCGGGGTGGTCTCCGGGGCCGGCATGCTGAGGGCGAGTTGGCGAAAGTGAGGCGTCTCAATGAGCGATGCATGCTGCGTTCCGGCGCGATATAAGCGGTCTCCCTCCAGCAGATACAGCACCGCCGACTCCGCGCCGGAGACTCGCAGAATGGTCTTGGGCAGCGTGTTCACCAGCTCGGCGACGTTATCCGTCTGCAGGAGCTCGCGGCTGAGATGGAAGAGGACCTCCACCTCTCGCTGCCGGATGCGGGCCTGTTCGGCTTCGTCTCGCGCTGTCTGGGAGAGACGGCTGCCGATGACGCTGGTCGCGAGAAAGGCCAGCAGAGCGAGCCAGTTTTGCGGATCGGCGATGATGAAGGTGCCGATGGGCGGAAGAAAGTAATAGTTATAGCAGGCGGCCGCGGCAACGGACAGGATGACGGCATGCTGAAGCCGCCAACGAGCAGCCAGCAGGAGAATATAGAGCAGCAGCGTAAGCGCGACGGTTGTCGGGTTGACGTGAATCCAGTTACGGTAGACGAGAATGATTGCAGCTAACGCGCCGAAGGCCAGGACCCACCGGATTGCCGCAACATAACGCTGTACATTCACAGGGAGCTATTCTACGCCGATGGCCAAAGTTCAAGAATCGATCCGAAAGGCGCCGGAAGACTGGCTGGTGGCGGAGGCGGGAGAGAAGGAGCGCGGCCGGCTTAAGGTCTTCCTTGGCTATGCGCCGGGGGTTGGCAAGACGTTCAGCATGTTGAGCGAGGGAATACGCCGCCGCGGACGGGGCGAGGATGTCGTTGTGGGCATCGTCGAGACGCACGGACGGGCCGGCACCGCGGAGCTCGCCGGCAGACTGGAACAGGTGCCGCCACGCGAGCTGGAGTACAAGGGAACGCTGTTCTCGGAGATGGATGTCGATGCGATTCTGGCGCGTGACCCGCAGGTTGCGCTTATTGATGAACTGGCGCATACCAACGTGGAAGGCAGCCGAAGCGGCAAGCGTTATGAGGATGTGCTGCTGCTGCTGGAGCATAAGATCGACGTGCTCAGCACGATCAACATTCAGCACCTGGAGAGCCTTGCGCCGCGGGTGCAGGCGCTGACCGGCGTCAGCGTTCGGGAGCAGGTGCCGGACTGGGTGCTGGATCGCGCGGATGAGATCGTCATCAGCGACTTGACGCCGGAAGCTCTGGTCACTCGCATGAAGCGCGGCGATATCTATCCGCAGGAGCGGGTGGAGCGATCGCTGGCAAACTTCTTCCGCAGAGGGAACCTGATTGCGCTGCGCGAGATGGCCTTGCAGCGGGTCACTCGCGCGGTGGATCGCACGCTGGACGACTATGTAAGGCGAAAGCGTCTGGGTGCGCACTGGGGAGTTGCGGAGAAGATTGCCGTCTGCGTCAGTTCTAACGCGCAGGCCCGCGATCTAATTGCGCGCGGAGCTCGCCTTGCCGAGGCGCTGAGCGCGGAGCTATACGTGCTGCACGTTGGCAGCGCGCGAGACGCGAACACGGATCGCAAGCGGACCTTGGAGGCAAGCCTGCAGCTTGCGCGGAATCTCGGAGCGCACATCGTCAACCTGAGCGGGAAGGATACGGCGCGCACCACGGCCACGTTCATCCGCGAGCAGCGCATCACCCAAGCCATCGTGGGCCGGTCGGCCACGCATGGGCTGCGATCGTATCTGTATTACCTTGCGCTGCAGAAGTTTATGGCGGAGGCGCCGCATGTCGACCTGCACATTGTGACGCAGGAGGAGCATTGAAGCGCATTTTGGTGGTGGATGATGACCGGCAGATCACGCGGATGCTGCGCGCTTCGCTGCAAGGCAGCGGCTACTCCGTCGTCCTTGCGGGCAATGGGATGGAGGCTTACACACAGTTTGAAACGCAGCATCCGGACCTGATTATCACTGACCTTGCCATGCCGCAGATGGATGGGCTGGAGTTAACGCAGGCGATCCGCCGTGTGGCCAAGACGCCGATTATTGTGCTGAGCGTTCGCGATACGGACGCGATGAAGATCAAGGCGCTGGATGAGGGCGCGGATGACTATCTGACGAAGCCGTTCAGCATGCCGGAGCTTCTGGCGCGGGTCCGGGCCCAGATGCGCCGCGCCCCGGACGTTAAGGCGGAGCCCGCGCCGGTGGCGGTGGGAGAGTTTACGCTAGACACCGCGGCCCATACGGCAACTCTGGCTGGCGAGGAACTTCATCTGACGCCGAAGGAGTTTGAGCTTCTTTCGCTGCTGCTGCGCAATCAGGACCGGGTGATGACGCACAAGGTGCTGCTGCGAGCTATCTGGGGACCGGCGGGAGAGGATCAGCCCGAGTACCTGCGCGTTCTGGTGGGCCAGCTTCGTAAAAAGTTAGGGGCGGAGGGACAGCGTTACGTCCAGAACGAGCCCTGGGTGGGTTATCGTCTGCGGCTTGATAAAGACAGCTCGGAGTAGTTCGTCAGGACCGCAACCTTACGACTTTTTTACAACTTCTCTACGGATTTCTTATGGCGTTGCGCCTTCTACTCAAGGGTGGGAGGGTCGATCCATGACAGATCAGGTTCCTCCCGTAAACAGGGGCGAACGCCGCGTTCTGCTCTCACGGCAAGCAGCGATGCTTCGCACTGATGGCGGTAGTCCCACGGCCTAGAGCCATGAGCATGAGATGAACACCCACGCAATGAGCAACGTTTCTCGCAACACACAATGCGAGAACGAGGAAGCTCAGTTTTGTCATGGCCGGCGACACGACGTACCAACCTAAGGGGACTCACAATGGACATCCTGGCTCTCACCTCAATGGTGGCGCTCTTTGCTCTTAGCATCCTGTATGTCAACGGCTGTAGCCGTCTGAAAGGAATCCGCTCGTGATCCTGAACATCATCCTTTTGATCGTCTTCGTCCTGCTGATGATCTATCTGGTCTATGCCATGCTTTACCCGGAGAAGTTCTAAGTCATGACACTGAATGGTTGGCTGCAGATCTTTGTCTTCCTCGCTGTTGTCCTTCTACTGGCAAAGCCGATGGGGAGCTATATGGCGCGCGTCTTTGAGCGGCGGAAGACCTTTCTCGATCCGGTGCTGGTTCCATGTGAACGGCTTCTCTACCGCGTGGCCCGCATCGACGCGCAGGAGGAGATGCCATGGACCGCTTATGCGACCTCCATGCTTCTGTTCAGCGCTGTGACCCTGGTTCTGACCTATGCCGTGCAGCGTATGCAAGGGTTGTTCCCGCTGAATCCGCAGCACCTACCTGGCGTTGAACCGGTGCTTGCGCTCAATACCGCCATCTCCTTTACGACCAACACCAACTGGCAATCGTATGCGCCAGAGTCCACCATGAGTTATCTGACCCAGATGCTCGGACTGGCGACGCATAACTTCTGGTCCGCCGCGGTGGGACTGGCATTGGCCATCGCGTTTGTGCGCGGCATCGCGCGGCGGGAGATGAAGACGCTCGGTAACTTCTGGGCGGATCTGACCCGGGCGATCCTATGGGTGCTGTTGCCGCTGTCTCTCCTCTTCGCGCTCGTTCTTGTCTCGCAAGGTGTGGTCCAAAACTTCAAACCCTATGACACGGTCAAGCTGATGGAGCCGCAGCACGTGACCGGAACCGACGGAAAGACGTCTTTGCTTACGACTCAAACGATCGCGCAGGGGCCGGCGGCCTCGCAGGAGGCGATCAAGATGCTGGGCACAAACGGCGGAGGATTCTTCAACGCCAACAGCGCTCATCCATTTGAGAACCCAACCCCTTTGACGAACTTCCTGCAGATGATCTCCATCTTCCTGATTCCTGCGGGGCTTTGCATCACGCTGGGCCAGATGGTGAAGTCTCCACGGCACGGCTGGGCGGTGTTGGCGGCGATGGTGGTGCTCTGGTTTGCAGGCACGCTGACAAGCTACTGGGCGGAGTCCATGAGCAATCCGCTGCTTCACCATGTCGATTCATCCGTGACACAGAGCCAGGCGGGCGGCAACATGGAGGGCAAGGAGGTTCGGTTCGGGATCGCAGGCTCCGCCTTGTTCGCGACAGTTACGACGGACGCGAGCTGCGGCGCCGTGAACAGCATGCATGACAGCTTTACGCCGCTGGGCGGCATGGTTCCCATGCTAAATATCATGCTCGGCGAAGTCGTCTTTGGGGGCGTAGGCGCGGGCCTTTACGGGATGCTGGTCTTCGTCGTGATGGCGGTCTTCATTGCCGGGCTGATGGTCGGCCGAACGCCGGAGTACCTGGGCAAGAAGATTGAGGCCTACGACGTTCAGATGGCGATGCTCTACCTGCTGATCTTTCCGCTGCTGATCCTGGGGTTCGCCGCAGTGACGGTGTTGATGCCGCAGCTTGGCCTGGGCAGCCTGGCCAATCACGGACCGCATGGATTGAGCGAGATTCTTTATGCGTATGCTTCGGCTACGGGAAACAATGGCTCCGCTTTTGCTGGCCTGAATGCGAACACGCATTGGTACAACTCCTCGCTTGCGGTGGCGATGTTCTTTGGTCGCTTTATGATGATCGTCCCCATGCTTGCCATCGCGGGCAATCTGGCCGGCAAGAAGAGTGTGCCTGCGTCTTCCGGAACCTTTCCGGTCACGACGGCGCTGTTTACGGTGTTGCTGACGGGAGTCATTGTGATCGTCGGCGCGCTGACGTTCTTCCCGGTGGTCGCTCTCGGCCCGGTTCTGGAACATCTGCTTCTCTCCGCGGGACAGACCTACTGACCTCTCTCGGCGAACGAGACAACTCGGTACAAGCTCTACAAGGATGATCCATGAAGACCGCAACTGACACAAACCGGAACCGCAAATCGCTCTTTGACAAAGCGATCATGCGCCGCGCCGCGATTGAAGCTCTGACGAAGCTTGCGCCGCAGAGCATGATGAAGAACCCCGTCATGTTTGTGGTGGAGGTCGGCAGCTTGCTCACCTCCATGCTTGTCATCGTGGACGCAGTCAAACATCAAGGAAACTTCCGCTTCGATATCCAGATCACGCTATGGCTGTGGTTCACCGTGATCTTCGCAAACTTTGCCGAGGCGATGGCTGAAGGCCGAGGCAAGGCACAAGCGGACGCGCTGCGGCTGGCGAAGTCGGAGACAACGGCTTATCGCCTCAGCGAGACGGGAGCGGTTGAGGAGGTGCCAAGTCTTCAGCTGCGCGTGGACGACCGCGTCCGCGTGCAGGCAGGACAGATGATTCCCGGCGATGGCGAGGTGGTTGACGGCATCGCGTCCGTCGATGAGTCGGCGATCACGGGAGAATCCGCCCCCGTCATTCGCGAGGCCGGCGGCGACCGGTCAGCCGTCACCGGAGGCACCCGGGTACTTTCAGACGTCATCACCATCAGGATCACGTCGAACCCAGGCGAGACGTTCCTGGACCGAATGATCGCGTTGGTCGAAGGCGCGAAGAGGCAAAAGACTCCGAACGAGATTGCTCTGAACATCCTTCTTGCCGGCTTGACGATCATCTTCCTGCTCGCCGTGGTGACGCTTCAGCCATTCGCCTTGTACTCCGGCGCGCCGCAGACCATCTTTGTGCTCATCTCGCTGCTGGTCTGTCTCATCCCTACGACGATCGGCGGACTTCTCTCGGCGATCGGCATCGCGGGAATGGACCGGTTGGTGCAGCATAACGTCCTCGCTACCTCCGGCCGCGCCGTGGAGGCTGCCGGCGATGTGAACACGCTGCTGTTAGATAAAACCGGCACGATCACTATCGGAAATCGTCAGGCCGCGGAGTTTATCCCCGCGCCTGGTGTCTCGACGGAAGAGCTTGCCGACGCCGCTCAGCTCTCATCCCTCTCCGATGAAACGCCGGAGGGACGCTCCATCGTTGTGCTCGCCAAAGAGCGGTACAACCTGCGTGGTCGAGAGCTGGGACAGCTCAACGCGGAGTTCGTTCCCTTCTCCGCGACAACCCGCATGAGCGGTATTGAGGTGGAGGGACGCTCCATCCGCAAGGGCGCGGCGCAGGCGGTGGCCAAATATCTGGAGGAGCATGGCGCAAGCTTCCCCGGAGAGGTTCGTCAGGCCGCCGAGGATATCTCGCGCCAGGGAGGCACGCCGCTTGTCGTGGCGGAGAACGGCCGCGCGCTGGGAGTGATCTACCTGAAGGACATTGTCAAAGGCGGCATGAAGGAGCGCTTCTCTCAGCTTCGCGCCATGGGCATTCGCACCGTGATGATTACGGGCGATAACCCGCTTACGGCAGCGGCCATCGCGCGGGAGGCCGGCGTTGATGATTTTCTTGCGGAGGCAAAACCAAAGGACAAGATGGATCTCATCCGGCGGGAACAGGCGGACGGCAAGCTGGTCGCAATGACCGGCGACGGGACCAACGATGCGCCCGCGCTTGCGCAGGCCGACGTGGGCGTCGCTATGAACTCCGGCACGCAGGCCGCGAAAGAGGCAGGCAATATGGTCGATCTCGACTCCAATCCGACCAAGCTGATTGAGATTGTTGCCATCGGCAAACAGCTTCTGATGACGCGCGGCGCGCTGACGACCTTCTCCATCTCGAATGATGTGGCCAAGTACTTCGCCATCATTCCCGCCATGTTTGCCGGAGTCTTTCCCGTGCTCAACGCGCTCAACGTCATGCACCTGCACAACGCGGAGTCCGCGGTGTTGTCCGCAGTCATCTTCAACGCGCTGATCATCGTTGCGCTGATTCCGCTGGCGCTCCGCGGCGTCAGCTATAAACCGATGTCGGCTGCGGCAATGCTGCAGCGCAACCTGGTGATCTACGGCCTGGGCGGCATCATCGTTCCTTTTATCGGGATCAAGCTGCTGGACATGCTTGTCGTCGTCTTACGCTTGGCCTGAGTGTTGCGCAAAGAGAGAATTTCTATGAAGAAACAGTTGATGACCGCGTGCCTTTACACCGTTGTTACAGGGGTTATCCTAGGGATCGTCTATCCCTTCCTTGTCACTGCCATCGCTCAGTTGGCGATGCGCGATAAGGCGAACGGACAGCTCTTGGTCCGGAGTGGCGAAGTCGTAGGCTCCGCGTTGATCGGGCAGTCGTTCACAGGATCAAGCTACTTTCACAGTCGTCCATCGTCAGCGGGGACGGGATACGATGCCTCGGCGTCGTCAGGCTCAAACTATGGACCCACCAATAAGGCGCTTGTGGATCGTGTGGCAGCCGGCGTCAAGGCGGAAGAGAACGGCGGGCCGGTTCCGGTCGATCTAATCACAGCCTCTGGTTCAGGGCTCGATCCGGATATTACGCCTGCGGCCGCCTTGTATCAGGTCCATCGCGTTGCGACAGAGCGGCATCTGCCCGAGGAGCAAGTGCTGCACCTTGTACAACAGCAGATAACGCCACGGCAGTTCGGACTGCTCGGAGAGCCGCGTGTCAATGTTCTTCGCTTGAATCTTGCGCTTGACCAACTCAAAGGTGAGAAGCCTTAGCCTGGCTGGATGATGAGACCCGCGGCCCTATTGACGCCAAGCTCTCGCGCTGTTCTCATCTGCGCCTCACGGCATCACTCATCGTCTTCTAAGAAATTCAGCCGCGTACCAAGATAAGCCGCTGCTATACGATCGGCTCTTCCCCATTCGCATCTAGAAGCTGGTTAATACAGGTTTGTTCTCTCTTCCACGTCCCTTCAGCTCATTTGGCAGCCGGCTTGCAACCACACGCCGTGAACCGTGCCTTGGCACGCTGGCCCAACCAAGCCTATGAAGCTGAAACGACCGAAGCCCCGACCGCCTGCGCGCGCCGATGCGCTCCAAGCCGGTCTTGCCCATCATCGTGCAGGACGCCTTGATGAGGCCGCCGCCTGTTATGCGGGCATCCTCGCGGCTCATCCACGGCATGCGGATGCACTGAATCTTTCGGGCGTCATTGCGCGCCAGCGGGGCGACTTGTCCGCCTCAGAGCGGCTCATCGCTCAGGCCATCGCGCTCAGCCCTGCTGTCGCCACCTATCATCACCATCTGGCTCGCACCTGCGAGCAACAGCGCCGCACCTCAGACGCGATCCGCCATTACCGCAGGGCCATCACGCTCAATGCATCGGACACAGACTCCCACCGGTTGCTTGCTCGCCTGCTGCTCACGCTAGGCCAGAGCGTTGAGGCAATTCCGCACTTTGAGCGCGTGATCGCTCTCGACCCGGACTCCGCGGACACGTATTACACGCTTGGCGGCATCTATAAGAGCTCCGGCGATCATGCGACTGCGCTCCACTACTATCGCCAAGCCGTTGCTCTCTTTTCTGACTCCACAGATAGCCGCTTTAATCTGGCAATGGCTTTGTATGAGGCGGGTCAGCCTGCCGAGTCCATTGCATACTTCCAGCGGATTGTAGAAGAGAATCCGGCAGATTACGAGGCTCACAACTTCCTCGGCCAAGCCTTCCATGAGCTCATCGATTACCCGGCTGCGCGAGCGTGTTATCTCAAGGCTTTGGAGCTCAGCCCGGACTCCTGTTGCATGCTGACGAACCTGGGTGCTCTGTTGATGGACTTGGGAGATCTCGCCGGCGCGGAGATTCTTCTGCGGCGCGCGATCAAGCTCGATCCCGCGTTCCTCAACGCCCACGCCAATCTTGGCACGCTCTACTCCAAGAAGGGCATGGTTCCTGAGGCCATACAGTCTCTCAAGCGTGTTCTCAGCGTCGATCCTCGCTGTGTCTCGGCGCTCTGCAGCCTCGGGTTCTTGTTGTTCAATCAAGGCGATGAGGAGGGCGCTGAATCCTGCTACCGTCTCGCCCTGGACGTTCAGCCCGACTCTCCGCTGGCGCTGTTCAATCTCAGCTCCAGCTTGCTGACCGCGGGCCGTTTCGCGGAAGGTTGGGAGGCCTACGAGATGCGCTGGAAGGTGCGCCAGTTTGCAGCCGAGCGGCAGCTTCTTTCGCAGCCGCAATGGCAAGGCGAAGACCTGAACGGCCAGCGCATCTACATCCACGCCGAGCAGGGCTTTGGTGATACCTTGCACTTCATCCGCTACGTCATCCTGCTTGCCGAGTGCGGAGTCGAGGTCATCCTCGCGGTGCAGCCCGCTTTGCTGCGGCTTCTTGGGCGCCTTCATCCCTCCATTCACGTCATCGCCAAAGGCGACGCACCGCATCTGGACTTCGACTGCTACTGTCCTCTGCTCAGCCTGCCTCGCATCTTCCAGACGAACCTGTCCAATCTGCCCGTCAACGTGCCTTACCTGCAGCCGCATGCGGATGATCTGACGCAATGGTCGCAGCGGATCGACAGCCCACAGCTTCGCGTTGGCGTGGTGTGGAGCGGCAACCCATTGCACATGCGCGATCGCATCCGTTCCGTCCCCTGCGCTGAATTCGAGCGCATCCTTGCGATGCCCGGAGTCACGTTCTACTCGCTGCAGAAAGGTCCAGCGGCCGATGAACTTACTTTTGTTGATGGCTTGATCCATCTCGACGCAGAGCTGCATGACTTTACCGATACCGCGGCCGCCATCGCTCAACTCGATCTTGTGATTGCCGTTGATACGGCGGTCGCTCATTTGGCCGGCGCGCTCGGCAGGCCGGTATGGATTCTTCTTTCCAAAGCATCCGACTGGCGCTGGCTGAAGGATCGCACGGACAGCCCCTGGTATCCCAGCGCACGGCTCTTTCGTCAGTCGGCTTTAGGTGACTGGAATGAAGTTCTGACGCAGGTATGTCACGGCCTTGAAGAGATCGTCGCCAGTCGTCAACCGTGGGCTCAGCATTCCTCCACTCCCATGCCAGGAGCAAGGGCGTCATCCGGAGCCATGTATCTTGGCGCCGGCATCCCCAGCTAACCACAAAAGGTCTCATGGACACCGTTCTTTTGCTCTCAGGCACCACGCGCGGCGGCACTCTGGAGGGCATCTGTCGCTCCTTTGCTGCGGTTCTGCGCCAGCTTGATATTCAGCTGGTGGAGATCGAACTGACTGATCTCAACTCGTTGCTCGGAAAACTGAAGAGCCTCGATCTTTCCCGGGTTCTCTTTGCCCTCTCCTGCGTCGGCATGGGGCTTGACCTGACGATTCAGCGCGACGGCAAGGAGAGTAATCTCTGGCAGGAGCTGGGCATTCCCTGCATCACGCTGCATGGCGATTCCCCCGCCTACTTCTTCGATCGCCACGTCGTCCGCAACAACACGGTCACGTCGCTGTATGCGTTCGCGGAACACTGTACCTTGCGTAAGCGGCTTCCGCGCGTCCATGGGCCGGTCGGCATCATGCCGCCTATCCTCATCGACATGGCGGCCATGGATGAGATCGACTTCGCCGCGAAGCGAAACGGCACACTGCTCTTCCTCAAGAACGGCAAAGATCCTGGCGCCATTCAAAACATCTGGCGATCCTGCCTTCCCAAACGAACGCTGCAGCCTTTGCTTGAGCTTGCCGGCCAGCTCGCTTCCAACCTGAACTGCTCCTGCGGAAACCAGATCGATGATGTAGTGACGGCCTACTTCACGCAGAACGGCTTGGAGGTTGAGCCGTTGGTCAAGCTTCGTCTCTTCTTCATCGCGCAGTTGGACGACTATCTTCGCGCGGTCAAGTGCACGGCAATGGCTGAGGCGTTGATGGATCTTCCCGTGGAGATCCGCGGCAACGAATGGACCCATCTGAACTTCAGCGGCAAACGCGCGACCTACATCGACGATTGCAACTTCGTTGATTCCACGTCGCTGCTGCGGCGCTCGCTGGGGATGATCGATATGTCGCCGAATACAGGATCGCTGCCGCATGACCGCGTCATGCGTGCCTATGGCTCCCACACGCTGTGTCTTACCAACCAGGGGCAGAGCTTTCTGCAGGAGCTACCCTTCGCCCCGGAGCTGAGCTACACCTTTGACAAGGAGTCGCTGCAGGCACAGGTCTCGTACCTGCTGAGCCACCGGTCGGAGGCGGTGGAGATGGGCATCGCCGACGCTCAGCGATTCTGCGCGCTCAATCCGCCGGAGCTCGCCTTCCAACGCATGCTGGACTATGCGGCGCTCACCCGGCTCGATCAAACCTCGCAGCGGCCCTCGGTCGTGCAGGACTTCTTCATCTGGCCTCCTCAGAGCATCTGAGGCGATTTCACGTTAGCCTTGGTCCTGTGCTCGCCGCGGGCCGGGATCTGTCCCCAGCCGTTCAGGTCCGGGTGTTCGGCGAGGTACGCTTCAACGCTTTCGAGCATGGATGCCGCGGACTTGGTCAGCGCGCTATCGACCGAACCGTCGTTGTACAGAACTTCCTGGGTCTCATTCTTTGCCTGAACTCTGGTCATAAGGCGTCTCCTTACGCCGGGCGGAGTCTTCACCGCACGGCCCGATTAGAATCCCCCGAGCTAAAAATTGGCAAGGGGAGCGGCTCCCTCGCGTAGCTTCTCCGTCTGGAACAAAAGCCCGGTCTTGGGCCAGTGATCCACCTGCGCCTCCTGATTCAGCTCCAGCGCCGCGGCTTTTTTCGTAGCCGCAATCGGCGGAAGCATTTAGGGTGTCTTTTAGCTCCTCCCAACTGCCCGGCCCCTCCCCGAATCCGATCAAAGGATCCCGAATGCTCAAGCTCGTCCTCTTCTTCATGCTCTCCGCCGCCGCCCTCAGCGCTCCTGCAACGCTCTCCGCCCAAGTCGTCAAGCAGGAGCTCAAGACTGCCATCCAGGTCGGCATCGGCTTCACCACCGCCAGCCCGGACTACACCAACGCCGCCATCAAGGGCTTCTCCATCTACGCCAACTACGATGTCGGCAAGCACTTCGGTCTCACCGGAGAGGTCAACGAAGTCCGCTTCGGCACCCCCAAGGATATCGGCGAGGCCACCTACCTCTACGGCGCGCGCTACCAGCTCTCGCACGGCATCTTCCACCCTTACGTCAAGGCGCTCTTCGGGCTCGGCTCCTTCCAATATGAGAAGGGCACCTACCCCAATCCCACCACCCTGCACTTCAGCGCCTACGCCATCGGCGGCGGCATTGACATCATGGCCAGCCGTCACCTCAGCATCCGCGCCGCGGACTTCGAGTACCAGTTCGAGCCCCAGTTCAGCCCGAGCGGCCTCAACCCCTTCCAAGGCACCGCCGGCCTCGCCTATCGCTTTTAGCCCATACAACTGCTATAAACGGCCGCACACGCTCCTCCAGCCCACCCTTGCGCCCTCAGCGGCATCTCCTTCACGCCCTCTGCGAGCCTTTCCTCTGGTCCTCGGTAGCCCCATCGTGCTCCATGCTCATCCTTTGTCTCTGGGGGGGGGGGGGGGGGGGGGGGGGGGGGGGGGGGGGGGGGGGGGGGGGGGGG
>CAXTRZ010000034.1:0-1584 GCA_964246715.1 uncultured Acidobacteriaceae bacterium
ATTTTACCGGTTGGACCGAAGAGTGGGGCCACGGCTTCGCCTCCACCTGGGACCCCCACTACACGCCCCTTCTCGAAGTCCACGACCCCGATCAGGACCCGCAGGAAGGCGGGCTTCTCCTTGCCCAAACCGGTAAAGGCGCCTACATCTACTGCGCCCTCGCCCTCTACCGCCAGCTCCCCGAAGGCGTCCCCGGCGCCTACCGCCTCCTTGCCAATCTCCTCAGCTACGCCAGAAATCCCCATCGCTAACCCTCCAAAAGTGCTCCGCAATCTGCGCACTTTAAGGGCCAAAACGCTCCTCCTCCACCATGCAAGAAAATACGTGGTTAAACTCACAAAACCCGCGCCGATCAAGGCCTCCACCATACCGGGTGGTAGCAGTTTTGCCCATGTTAGCCACACCGTTTACCACGATTCAGACACCACTTACCGCAAGCAAAGCCGATGGAGCCCACACCGGCTAAACCAGCACCGCCGCCCCCATCTCCGCCTTCGTCCCAAACACCCTCCGGTACCGCTCCACCTCCTCCGCTGGCCCTGTCGCCTTCAGCACGTTATCGGACAGCTTCACCGTTGGAATCCCATTCGCGCTTGTTAGCTTGCACACCAGCGAAAGCGGCTCCAGCGTATCCTCCCCTCGAGGATGGCACTCCCGGAAGTCGTTGGTTAACAGCGTCCCCCACCCTGCCGAAAACCGAATCCTCCCACTGAAGTAAGCATGCAGCCGCAGAATGTCATCCACATCCAGCCCATCGGATGCAATCAGCCGCTTCTGCCTCGGATCGCGGTGCCGCGCCTCCAGCCACGCAATGTACTCATCTCCCGCCACTGCCGGGTCCTTGGAATCGATCCGCTGTCCCGTCCAGTCCGCCGTAAACTCCGGCGCATGCTCCAGAAACTGCGTCGTCCCAAACGTATCCGGCAGCATAATCAGCAACGCCCCACCATAGCTCTTTTGCCACAGCTCCAGCACCTTATACTGCGACGCCCTCAACGCCTCATCGCTTCCCCTTGAGGCTAGCGCCGCCATCGCCATCGGCAGCTCATGCGCGTTCGTCCCGATCGCCTCCAGGTTGTGCTTGTATGCCAAGTGCGTGTTGGACGTCCCGGTAAACTCCGCCCCCAGCTTGGCCCGCAGCGCCAGCACCGCATACTCCTGCCACAAAAACGAGTGTCTCCGCCGCGTCCCAAAGTCCGACAACTGCAGCCCCTGCACATCCCTCAGCTTCTCCACCTTGTCCCAAAGCCTCGTCTTTGCCCGCGCATACAGCACATCCAGCTCCAGCTCGCTCAGCTCCGCCAGCGCCGCCCGCGTCTTCAGCTCGCTCACAATCGCCAGCGCATACACCTCCCACATCGTCACCGCGGTCCACAGCCCGCTGAACCGCAGGATCAACTGTCCGTGCTCCTCGGATATCTCATAGCCGGACAGCGCAAAATCCCGCTCGAGCCACTCCAGAAACGCCGGCTGGAAGATGCTCCGCACCCCATAAAATGTGTTTCCCGCCAGCCACACCAGTTCGCTCCGCCGAAACCGCAGCCCGCGCACATGCTCCATCTGCTCCCGCAGCGCCGCCGCCCC
>CAXTRZ010000034.1:1594-14449 GCA_964246715.1 uncultured Acidobacteriaceae bacterium
ACTCCGCGTCCCTCCCCAGCTTCCTCAGCTACCGCAACTGCTGCTTCTCCCCCCGCAGACACGCCGCCCCTACCCGCTCCGCCAGCCGCACCCGCATCGTCCGGTTATGCACCTCACTGGTCACACTCACATCAGCAAAATTCTTCCAGATAAACTGCAGCATCAGCAGCTTGTAAAAATCCGTATCCAGCAGTGACCGGACGATCGGGTCCAGTTTCCAGTTGTGGTTATGCGCCCGTTCCGCAAAGTTCACATTCATGCCCACCAGCCTATCAAGTCCACCAGCACCGACTTAGCGAACACATTCTCCCGCACCGTGAAAATCCCAAGAACCCGCGTCCCGTCAGCACGAAACTGTTAGTCTTAATACCGTCATGCCTACGAAAAGAGAACTCCTCCACGCCCCCATCCAGCACATTGACATCACCCAACACAACGTCGTGCCACTCATTGACGCCATGAGCCGCATGGCCTACTCCGCGCGCGATACTGCCCGCGCCGCCACCATCTATGACATGATGCTCCGCGACACCGATTGCGGCGTCATCCTCTGTCTCGCCGGCTCGTTGATCTCCGCCGGCCTGCAGAAGGTCTTCATTGATCTCCTACGCAACAACATGGTGGACGCCATTGTCTCCACCGGCGCCAATATCGTTGACCAGGACTTCTTTGAAGCCCTGGGCTTTAAGCATTACATCGCCGGGGATGAGTACAAGTACGGGGCCGGCGACGCCGACCTCCGCGAGCTCATGATTGACCGCATCTACGACACCTTCATTGATGAGGAACAGCTCCGCATCTGCGACGACACGACCCGCGCCATCACCGACTCGCTCAAGCCCCGCGCCTACTCCAGCCGCGAGTTTATTCAGGCCATGGGCAAATACCTCGCCGACCACGGCCGCACGCCGCAGGACGGCAATGCGGATTCCATTGTTCTCGCCGCCTATGAAAAAGGCGTGCCCATCTTCTGTCCCGCATTCTCTGACTGCTCCGCAGGCTTCGGCCTCGTCGCCCACCAGCACGCGCGACAGGGCAAGCCGGTCGTCTCCATCGACTCCGCCAAGGACTTTTACGAGATTACCAAAATCAAGATTGAAAACCCCACTACCGGCCTGCTCATGATCGGCGGCGGCGTGCCGAAGAACTTCGCACAGGATATTGTCGTCGCCGCTGACATCCTCGGAGTTGAAGCCTCCATGCACAAGTACGCCATCCAGATCACCGTCGCCGATGCCCGCGACGGCGCGCTCTCTGGTTCCACCCTCAAAGAAGCTAGCTCCTGGGGCAAGGTCGACCTTACCTACGAGCAGATGGTCTTCTCGGAGGCGACGCTCGCTTTGCCGCTTATTGCCGGGTATGCCTTCCACAAAAAGGGCTACTCCGCCCGCTCCGGCAAAAACTTTGCCGAAATCTTGGACCGCGTCGCCGTCACTGTTTGATCTCGCTTTACCCTGGCCGCCACGGACTCCTCCACTGGCGGCCTTGCTCTTTCTGCTGCATTTGCCTCATTTATGGTGCATATCGCCGAACATTCTTCCATTGTCCAATCCAAAGCGGGGGTTACAAACGTAATAAGTTCTCACTACAAACCGCATTGTGGTGACGACATAGGTACCGGCATTTGCATCACACCCTGCACTGTTGCGCAAAAGTTAGTTACCATCGGGTTACTCGCTAGATGACATCGGCTATGGGTTGGGTAATCACTTTCGTCTGTTTTTTCGGTTGCGTCACCCTCGGAGCGCTCTTCCTCCGGGCTCGCGGTGAATGTGATCGATTGCGCGTGGAGCTCCAAACTGCCTCCGAGACACAGCGCACTCAGGACTCCCTCCTTACTCAACGCTCCCAGCTTGACACTATTAAGGATGAGTTCATCTCTACCGTCTCGCATGAGCTTCGCACCCCCCTCACCAGCATTCGTGGCGCTCTTGGCCTGCTCTCCGCCGGCCTTATGGGCTCCGTTGATGCTAAGGCCCAGAACCTCCTCCGGATCGCTCTCACCAATACCGACCGCCTTATCCGTCTCATCAATGACATCCTTGACCTCGAGCGCATGGAGTCCGGACGCGCCCCGCTTCATGTCCGCCGTTGCTCCTTGCGAGACCTGTCCCGCCAAGCCATTGAAACCATGAAACCCATGGCGGACTCTGCCACCGTGACCCTGGAGTTCACCCTGGGAGTTGCTCCGGAAGGCGTCTTTTTTGATGGCGATCCCGACCGCATCCTCCAGATCCTCACCAACCTTCTCTCCAACGCCATCAAGTTCTCGCCGCCGCAAAGTACCGTCACCGTCCGCCTGGAAGCCGACTCCACCTCCGTGCAGGTGCGCGTCTCCGATCAGGGACGCGGCATACCCGTCGAGAAACTTGACTCCATCTTCGACCGCTTCCAGCAGGTTGAGGCCTCCGATTCCCGGCAAAAGGGCGGTACCGGCCTCGGTCTCGCCATCTGCCGCACCATCGTCCAGCAGCACAATGGCAGCATCTGGGCGGAGTCCAACCCCGCCCATCACCGCGGCCCCGGCGCCTCTCTGGTTGTCTCGCTCCCGCGCATAAGCCGTCTCGTAGACCAGATCGACGACAAAGGCATCGTCTTGCCGCCCGGCGGCGACGGCACAGTCATCCTCTGCGACGACGACTCAGGCATCCGCACTATCGTCGGCGAACACCTGAAGCAGCACGGCTACACCATCCTCGAAGCGGAAAACGGCGAGCAAGCCATTATCCTCGCGGAGAAAAACAAGGTCTCCGCCATTCTCCTGGACCTCTACATGCCCGGCCTTACCGGCTGGGAGACCCTCAAACGCCTCAAAAACACTCCCGCAACCGCCAAAATCCCGGTCGTCATCCTTTCCGTCCTCTCCCCCTCCACCATCCGCGATGAACGACAGGTCGCCTCTGCCGCCCAGGGCTGGATTCAAAAGCCGTTTAACGAAGGCCTCCTGCTCGCCGAGCTCTCCCGCGTCCTGCACGCCGGCGAAGGCCCCGCCCGCGTCCTGCTCGTTGAAGACGACTTCGATCTCGCCTCCGTGGTCATCGCGGGTTTCAAAGATGTGCACGTCCGCTTGGACCATGCCAGCACCCGTGAGAGTGCCATGGAGCACTGCCGCATCGCCGCTCCAGATCTCATCATCTTGGACCTCACCCTGCCCGACGGCGACGGCTTTTCGCTCGTCGATTGGCTTCGCCAGCAGCCCGAGCTCCGCACTCTGCCCCTCGTTGTCTACTCCGGCCGTGAGGTCTCCGAATTTGAGATGAAACAGCTTCAGCTCGGCCCCACTCAGTTCCTCACCAAGGCCAAGGTTCAGCCCGGCGAAGTCGAAGAACTGGTCCTCAACATTGTGCAGCGCCTTCGCCGCCCCGCTCAGTCCATATCCATTCCGCATCCGCACCAGCAGGTTCAGACGCACCATCACGAGCAACGTGCCGTGTGATGGCACACCCGCTCAGTTTCTTTGAGCGTGAGAGAATCGTGCCATGAAGCGTGTCCTGATTGTCGACGACGAGGATGATATTCGGGAGGTCGCCGCGCTCTCCCTGGAGGCCACCTCGGACTGGTCCATCCTGACCGCAAGCTCCGGCCCCGAAGGCCTGGAGAAGGCCGCATCTGAAAAACCTGATGCTATCCTCATGGACGTCATGATGCCCGGCATGGATGGTCCGACTACCTTCAAGCAACTTCAACTCAATCCCTTGACTGCCCGCATCCCCGTCGTCCTCCTCACTGCCAAAGTGCAGGGCGTGGACCAGCGCCGCTTCGCTGGCCTTGGCGTTGCCGCCGTTCTCTTCAAACCGTTCGACCCCCTCACCCTCGCCTCGCAGATCTCGGAAGCACTCGGCTGGCATGAGTAGGTGAGGATTACCTGTGCAAATGTTGTGAACCGCCCTAAGCCGGAAACTTTTCTTGATGTGCCCTGAACCTGACGATCCTTGATCTCGTTCGAGTGCCGTGATTGGGCTAGAGAGCAAAGCCCGGATCTAAGTGCATTATTTAGTATGGTTTGCATGTAAAGCTACCAGGGGTACTCTCGCTTCGAGCCGCAGATCCGGTTCAGGAATTTGCAACCAATACGAGACGCCCGGCGTTCTACCCCGAAATATCTACCTTACATTCCGAAGAATCTTCTATCCTGAGTCAGTTGGCAGTAAACCCTTCCTTGAGTTCAGGAGCAGTCGGGACCGTGTTGGAAACAAGCACTCTCACTCTCATATCCGCGCTCTGGGAGCGCAAACGGCCCCTGATGCTGCAGCGTCTTACTGTGCTCGATCGCGCAGCCGAAGCCGCAGCGAACGGGCAGATGGAGAGTAGGCTCTCTGAGGAAGCGCTAGACGAAGCCCACAAACTGGCCGGATCACTCGGAACCTTCGGCTTTCCCCAGGGAACCGAGATTGCCCGTGAGCTGGAGGCCGGCCTCGAACTCGGCACTCTCGCTCCCGAGCGCATGCGTGAACTCACCCGCCGCCTCCGCGAAACCGTCTTCCCCGCCACCGTCAACGGTTAGCCTCGCGTCATCTCGCGCCCAGCCAGCCTCATCACTCTATTGCCATCTACACAGTCTTGCCCTGCCTTCGCTGGCCCTGATTGTGCCGTTGCGAAGCTGGTTGCAAGAGCGAGAACAAAGCAGGAGCGAAGCAGAAGAAATCTCGCTTTAGCCGTAGCCGTACCGTGCTTCAGCGTATCGCGACGCCCTCCAGCCGTTATCATCGACAAAATGGATGTCAACGTACAAGATCTGCTGAAACAGGGCGCGGCCCTGGCCGATGAGGCACTTGAGCGCCTGCTCCCAGGTCCCGGCACCCTCCCCCACTCGATCCACCGGGCCATGCGGCACTCCACCTTTGCCGGGGGCAAGCGACTGCGCCCCGTGCTCTGCATGGAGGCGGCGCGTATGCTCTCCGGCAGCCCGCTCCCGGCGAGCACGGAGGATCTGGGTGCGGCGCTGGAGATGCTCCACACCTACTCGCTCATCCATGACGACCTCCCTGCGCTTGATAACGACGACTTGCGCCGCGGCCAGCCCACCTGCCACATCGCCTTCGGAGAGGCCACAGCCATCCTCGCCGGCGACGCCCTCCAGACCTTAGCTTTCGAGACCATCTCCCGCCTTCACGCACCCGCGGCGATAGTTGTTGCGATCCTGCGCGAGGTTGCGGCCGCAGTCGGCACCGGCGTGGGTCGCGTGGGCGACATGGACACAGCGCTACCGCCCGGAATGATCGGCGGCCAGGTCATGGACCTGGAATCCGAAGGCGCCAAGCCCTCGGCTGAGTTGGTAGAGGCGATCCACCGCGCCAAGACCGGCGCGCTGATCACCGTAAGCGTCGTTGCAGGCGGTCTGCTGGGTCTAGGAACGAACCGAGCCGAGGACACCATCGCTCGCCTTCGGACCTTCGGGCAGAAGGCCGGCTTAGCTTTCCAGATCGTGGATGACGTCCTCGACATGACTCAAGACTCCGAGCAACTGGGTAAGACCGCAGGTAAAGATACCGCGAGCGACAAAGCCACTTGGCCTGCCGTCTTTGGCATCGATCAGTCCATCCACGACGCGGAGGATCTGGTGGCGGACGCCTTCGCGGCACTCGGGCCGTTTGGCGAAGATGCCGCCGCACTGAAGGCTTTAGCGCGTTTTCTGACGACGCGCAAGCACTGACCCCCCTCCATAATTGCGCAAAGTATTCCAAAATGAGGACTTAGCTTCTGACTACTACTTAGTTAACATCATCTGAGCACTTTTGTTGAGTCCTTGAGCGCGGAGACAATGACCTACGAGCTGATCCTGAACGCCCTGCGCGACTGCTTCGATCCGGAGATTCCGCTGAACATCGTGGAGCTGGGCATGGTCGAATCGGTCGAATTCGCGCTTGACCCTGAAGCTCCCGGCAGCGGCATCCCCGGCGTTCCCAACCGTTATACGATCGCGGTGCGCCTGTTCTCCGGCGCACGCGACGAAGCTTTGGACGCCCAGCTCCGAGCTACCATTCATAATCGACTCGCGGGCTTCTTTGCGTTTTCTCGCATCACCGTCACGACCGCCGCCACCTCACCCTGGACCCCTGCCAGAATCACTCCTGCCGGCCGACGCATCCTCGGCCTCGATCAGCCCCGTTTCCCCATCCTCAACAACCGTGTACGGTAGCCTGACCTTAATGCCTCCCATCTCCAAAGCGCGACCACGCCGTGTCCTCCCCATCCATGCGCCTAAGCCCCGCCCAGTCCATCCGTTCGACCGCACTTATGGCACGGACACAGGCGGCTTGATCCCCCGCGCAGCCCTTCTGACCGGCCACCCCAATGACGCTCATCTCACTGCCTACTATGGTGTCGCCCCCTCCATCCTGGACGCTCTCATCGACCTTTGGCTGCAGACCGGACCCGCTTACTCCATCGGCCACACCACCTTCCTTGATATCGGCGCCGGCAAGGGACGCGCCCTGATGGCCGCCAGCCTGCACCCCTTTCGCGAGACGGCCGGCGTCGAACTGAACCCTGCCATGGCCCGTATCGCCCGCGCCAACCTGGAGATCTTCGCTGAAACCGCAAGCCCCCTGTCTGCAGCTCGCATCACCGAAGGCGACATCCTCGAGTCCCCTCTGCCCGACGGTCCTACTCTCTGCTTTATGTTCCACCCCTTTGAAGCGCCTCTAGTCCGCCGCCTCCTCCGCCGCCTCGAAAGCCACTACCGAGACACTCCGCTCGACCTGCTCTATGTTAACGCTGAGCACGCCTTCGTCCTCGACCAAAGTCCGCATTGGCGAGGCCTCTTCCACGGAACGGTCGCGATGAGCTCCGAAGACCACCTTGCCGATCTGGCTGAGATCGCCGAACAGCAGGAGTACGGATCAACCGGCGATGAGATCTGCGGCATCTACCGCCTTCAACCAACCCCTGATCCCCCCAAGCCCACCTCGTCAAGGTATGATCGCAGCAATACAGCCAACTGAGCTTTCAGGCTCTGCGTCCTAACCCAAAGCATCTACAAAGGAAAACGAAATGGACCTGATCCATATTGTCATTGTGCTGGTTGTCGTCGGCGTCATTCTCGGTTTGATCAACCGCTTCATTCCCATGGCCTCCAGCATCAAGTCCATTCTGAACGGCGTTGTCGTTATCTGCGTCGTCTTGTGGCTGCTGCAGGTCTTCGGCATCATCGGCTCGCTCAACTCCATCAAGGTCCGCTAGCCCGCTTCCGATCCGCTATTGCACGTTCCTTACCGCCGCTTCATGCGCGGTCAGCGGCCACTCCCGGCTGCCGAGCCCGCGTTCGGTCAGCAGCTCATAGATGGTTGAGACCAGCGCTCCCGGACCGTTGTGTACATCCACGGTAGCGTCCGCGCCGGCGTGCGGCCCTGAGTCGAAGCCATTCATCCGCACAATCAGCATCGACGGCACTTGATGCCGCACCCGCATCACCCACTGCTGCCGCTCCACCTGCGGGAGCGTGTGGCACACCACCACCAGGTCCGCCGAGAACACGGGCACATCGCTTTCATTCAGAGCTGCAATATCGATCTCCCAAAAGTGATGCAGAACCTCAGCTCGTGCTTCGAGATGCTCGCGTTCGTTCCCGATCAAAAGCACACGCGCCGGCGTCATCATCCGTCCTCCTCCTCTGCATCCTACTCTGTTGACTTTACGTCGATTTACAGCCATGCCGTTTCACCCAAGGTTGCAGCCGGCTCAGGTTTTTTACTCTCGCCAACGAACCAGCAAAGATCGTTCATCGCCCTCAAGCGGAGCCATTGCCACCTCTGCCTGTGCCAGCGCGAGCACGCTGGGAAACTTCTCCCCCCACTCGACCAGGATCAGCGCGCCGGGCGTCGCTGCCATCTCGTCAAGGCCGAGCGTGGCAAGCTCGCGGTCGGTCTCCAGCCGGTACAGGTCGAGATGAAAGATGCGCGTTCGCGGCCCCTGGTACTCATGTACGAGGGTGAAGGTGGGGCTGGTGACCTCATCCGGCGCGCCAGCGCGCAGCGCCTGCACCCAGCCCTTGACCAGCGTCGTCTTACCCGCGCCGAGCTCACCGCGAAGAATAATGAAGCGCGGCGCCGGCAGCAGCTCCGCGATCGTCTCTGCTATTGCGAGCGTGCCGTTCACGGAGCGCGTTTTGAAGCGCTTGATTCTGTTGAACTCATTTTCAGCCATGTCTTTTGCTTTTACTCCCGCAGGGAACCTGCGCCGCCGTACTCCTGCTTTTTTGTTATTTCTGAAGGATCTGCGTTGCACTTGCTGTGTTTTACAGTTTGCCTTCATTCTTCATGAATCTGCGTCTACATCCGCGCGCGGCTTCAACCCACAAACCCACGTTAGCCCATCCTCATCCTCCGTCCGCAGATCGAACGCCTCAGACAACGCTCCAATCACGTCCGTGGCCAGCAAGGTCTTCTCATTGCGACGCTGCACCGCGCAATCCGCTGCGAGCCCATGCAGGTAGACCGCTGCCTCGACGGCCTCGGCCACATGGTCTGGAAACTGGGCCAGCATCGCCGCGACGATGCCGGTCAGAATATCCCCGGAGCCGCCTTTGGCCAGCCCAGGATTCCCTGTCGTATTCACTGCAATCGACCCATCCGGATGCGCGATCAGCGTACGCCAGCCTTTCAGCACAAGCGTCAGGTGATGCTCGGTGGCAAAGGTGCGAGCAAGGTTGATCCGGTCCGCCTCTACCTGCGGCACCGTCAGCCCGGTCAGCCGGGCGAACTCACCGGGATGAGGCGTGAGCACCAGCGCGCGGCCCCGCCCGTTCAGGAGATGAACGTGGCCGGCATCGAAGGCGTTGAGCGCGTCGGCATCGAGCACCAGGGGCAGGTCCGTGCGCGAGACGAGAGCTCGGACGAACTCGGAAGCCTGCCCGCGTGTAGACAAGCCGGGGCCTACGGCGAGCAGCTTGATGCCCTTCAACAGAGAATCGAGCTGATCGAGCGCGGCGAGGATGACCGTTCCATCGGCGTCCTCCGCAAGCGGTCGCAGCATCAGCTCCGGCGTAACGTTCGCGACCGTGTTCAGAATGGAACGGGGGACAGCCGCGGTGACCAGCCCGGCTCCAGCCCGAAGGCACGCTAATGACGCCATGCTCGGCGCCCCCGCGGTCCCGAAGCTCCCGCCGATGATCAATACATGCCCAAACTTGCCCTTGTTGGAGTTGATGGGTCGCGCCGCTTCGGTCAGCGGCTTGGCCGCTCCAGCCCAACGAAGGTTTCTGCCAGAGGGCAGAGCGAAGTCCGGCGTACCGATGTCAGCCACAACCACCGGACCGAAGACACCCGGAGTCATGTGGCCAAAGACGTGGGCCCGCTTGGGCGCGGTAAAGGTTACCACCGCATCAGCCCGAAAGGCATCCGGCGACGACTCCTCCTGTGAGTCTGCGTCCCAGCCGCTCGGCAGGTCCACTGCGACGACCGGAGTACGCAGAGATGCCACTGCATCGCGCAGCGCGGCGGCAGAGCCACGCAGCGGCGGCTTGAACCCGGTCCCTACCAGCGCATCCAAAATCAAATCGGCTTCCGAGAGCAGTTCCTGCAGCGCCTCCGCGTGGCCGGCAAGCTCGTCGGAGAGTTCTTCCACGATTTCATCCGACGTAGCCTCCTTCAGCGCGGCCAAAGCACCCGCAGCATCGCCCCTTACGTCCCCTTGGCGCCCCGCGAGCAGCACGCGGACACCCACGCCCTCCCCTGCAAGCAGCCGCGCCGCCACAAGCCCGTCACCGCCGTTGTTACCCTTGCCGCAGAGCACCATCACGCGCGTTGCCCGTGGATACTGCCGCAGCACGAACACGGCGACGGCCTCGCCGGCCGCCTCCATGAGCTGCGCCATGGGAGTTCCGGCGGCTATGGAGGCCTCGTCAGCCTGTTTCATCTCTGCTGCGGTAAGGATGTGCATGTAGAAGTTGGATGCAGGGCTCTGCGATGTGAGGGACGTCACAGGCCGTGATGGTAACGGGTTCTAAGTTGCGATGATTTCAGCGCCGTTCTCCCAAGGTTGGCTTGCGGTTGTCAGAACTGAGGATGCTTGGCTTGGCCTAGTAACTAGTCATTTGAAACAAACCATTCTGCCCCGAACAGCCTCTCACTCGGTGGGCAGCGCGTTCGCCCTCAGTTTCTCCTCTGAGGAGGCCCCAATGGCGGCCATTGTACGAGCGTTCCTTTTTTATCTGTTTCTGGTCTTCATCGTTCGTATTGTCGGCCGGCGACCCGGAAAGCAGATCACTCCGTTCGAGTTCGTGCTCGTCTTTTTCATGGGTGGTCTTGCCCTCACCGCCATGGTCGGGGACGATGCCTCGCTGACGAACGCTCTGCTTCAGATCATCACGATCGCCTTTGCGCACTACACTGTCGCCTGGCTCCGCTCCCGCTCCCGCCACATCGCCCGCCTCTTCGACGGCACGCCGCTTCTCTTGCTTGAGGCCGGACAATGGCGGACCAACACCATGTCTCAGATGGGTATCCAGGATGACGACGTGATGGCGACGGCGCGCGGCCAAGGCGTCCTTACACTCGACCAGATCGACCAGGCCGTTCTTGAACGCAACGGCGAGATCAGCATTGTGAAGAAGGAAGAAGAATGAGCCAGATAGCCTTTCAAAAGCCGGTTGAAGACTCCGTTCCTAAAATCAACGATGAAGTTGCGGTCGGCGAAGACCTTGAGTTTCAGCGCGTATGGTGGAAGTTTGAGCGGGCCGTCTGGATCGTCTTCGCACTCCTCATCGTCCTGGATCTCGCCGGCCTCTTCGGACGCGGGCCCATTGCGGACGCCGCGCTCGCTAACCCCGCGATGACCATCCACTATGAGCGCATCGAGCGCTCCGGCACGCCATCCATGCTGCACATTGACTTCGCTCCCTCTGCCATCCACCAGGGCAAGCTCCAACTCTTTGTCAGCGAAAGCGTTGTTAACAAGCTGGGCGCTCAGCGTATTATTCCTTCGCCGGAAAGCTCCGCCGTCGGCAACGGAGGCATTACCTACACCTTTCCAGCCACGATGGCGCCTGCCGCCGTGGCCTTTGCCCTGCAGCCGGATCGCCCGGGGGTCGCCCACTTTGACCTGCAGGTTCCTGGCGCACCCCCGGCCCAATCCACTGTCTACATCGTTCCCTAGCCGAGGCGAGATCTATGTCCACTATTGTCCACGCCATCGTCGGCTACTTCTTCCTCCTGCTCTCCGTCCGCGTCCTGACCCGCCGTCCCGGAGCCCAGATGACCCTATTTGAGTTCGTCATCGTCTTCCTTATTGGCGGGGTGATCATCCTGGCCACGGGCGGATATGATCGCGCCGTGACGAACTGCGCAACTGCCATCCTCACCATCGGCTTGCTGCACCGCTCCGTCTCCTTCCTCAAGGCGAAGTCCTCTCATTTCGGCGCTATCATCGACGGCACACCGCTGGTCGCCGTCAAAGACGGCGCCTGGCAGACTGAGGTGATGCGCGGCATGAGCCTCGCCCCGGAAGACATCATGGCGGCGGCCCGGCTCAAGGGCATCAACAGCATCTTCGACGTCAAGTACGCCATCCTTGAACGCAACGGCACCATCAGCATCATTGAGGCGGAAGAAGAGTAGGCCTATGCCCAGCGCCACAGCCGAGAAGAATAGTCATGACAAAGAGATCGAAACCGATCTGCCGCAGCGCATGGACCGGCTTCCGTGGTCCTCCTGGCACATGCGCATTATTACGGCGCTGGGAACCTCATGGCTCCTCGATGGTCTTGAGGTCACGCTTGTCGGCTCGCTCTCCGGCATTCTGGAAAGCAAACAGGGCCTCTCGCTCAGCGATCCCCAAGTAACCGCTGCCGCCACCACCTACCTCGCCGGTGCGGTCCTGGGGGCGCTCCTCTTCGGTCATCTCACGGATCGCCTGGGGCGCAAAAAGCTGTTCCTTGTCACGCTCGCGACGTACTCCGTCGCCACCGTTTGCACCGCGTTCTCGCATGGCTTCCTCTTCTTCGCCGTCTGCCGCTTCTTCACCGGCCTCGGCATCGGCGGCGAGTATGCCGCGATCAACTCCGCCGTTGACGAACTCATCCCGGGTAAGGTTCGCGGCACCGTGGACCTCTTGGTCAATGGAACCTTCTGGGTGGGAGCCTCGGTCGGATCTGTGACCGCGCTGAGCCTGCTCAGTGGCTCACTCCTGCCGCAGAGTACGGGCTGGCGCTACGCCTTTGGGATCGGCGGAACTCTTGGCCTGCTTGTGCTCTTCCTGCGTCTGGCGGTCCCGGAAAGCCCACGCTGGCTGATGTTGCGCGGACGGGAAGAAGAGGCGGACAAGATCGTCACGGACATTGAGCAGCGCGTAACGTCCTCCTCCGGCAAAAAACTTCCTCCGCCTGAAGGCGAAAAACTTAAGATCACCACCCGCGACCATACTCCCTGGAAGGAGATCTTCGCCAACATGTGGGGAGAGAACCGTCAACGATCCTTCCTCGGCCTCGCCCTGATGATTGCGCAATCCTTCTTCTTCAACGCCATCTTTTTTACGTACGCGCTCATCGGCAAGAAGTTCTTCCAGATCCCCGACCAGAAGCTCCCGCTCCAACTGCTTCCCTTCGCCATCGCCAGCTTTCTTGGGCCGTTCCTTCTTGGTCCGCTCTTTGACAAGATCGGCCGCAAGCCCATGATCACAGCCACCTACGCCACCGCCGGCGTCCTACTCGCGGCCATCTGCATCCCCTTTGCGACCGGCTCGCTCGGCCTTAGAGGGATGGGCATCTGCTTCAGCGTAATCTTCTTTGTGGCTTCTTCTGCCGCCAGCGCGGCGTATCTCACCGTCTCCGAGATCTTCCCCTTGGAGATTCGTGCCTTCGCCATCGCCATGTTTTATGCCATCGGTACCTGCATCGGCGGAGTCGGCGCTCCATTCCTA
>CAXTRZ010000035.1:0-11827 GCA_964246715.1 uncultured Acidobacteriaceae bacterium
CCTGGAGCCGCCGGTCGACGATCTTTCCTGAGTTTGTGGGGCACACGGTTGCCGTGCATAACGGCCGGAAGTTCATTCCGGTGTATGTGACGGAGAACATGGTCGGACACAAGTTCGGCGAGTTTTCCGCGACCAGAACGTTCAAGGGCCACTCGGCGAAGGCCGGCGAGTCCTCCGCCAAGCCGCGCTAAGCTGCGCGATGGCACCCCGATGTGAGCCGCAGCGAGAGCCGGCCAAGAAGAGTTGAAGGAAGAAGATCATGGCGAAGTCAGCAGCACCCACCATCCGAGAGTTCCGCGCTGAGGCAAGGTTTCAGCGCACCAGCCCGCAGAAGGCCAAGCTGGTCCTTGACACGATCAAGGGCCTGCGGGTCGAGCAGGCGATCAACACGATCCACTTCAGCACCAAGCGCATGGCTCCGGTCATTGAGAAGGTGCTGCGTTCCGCAATTCAGAACGCGAGCTACCTCTCCGACGAGCAGGGTCTGGATGTGGACGTGGATAATTTGTACGTGCGGACTGCGGTGGCCAACGAAGGCCCGCGCATGAAGCGCATCCGGCCTGCTCCGATGGGCCGGGCGTTCCGGTACCAGCGGCGTCTTTGCCACATCATCGTAACGGTGGCGGAGAAGGGCAAGGTTGTTGAGGCCGCGGCCGATGCATCGGCTCCGGCGGCAGCGGCGGGCAAGCCGAAGGCGAAGAAGACTACGGCCAAGAAGGCCGCAGCGAAGAAGACGACCGCAAAGAAGACTGCCGCGTAAGCAGGCAGGAGCTCGGGAAACCGGGTAAACTAAGAGTTTTGCAACACAGGCCACGCCGGCTCAACCGGCCGGCTGGAAGAGTGAAGGAAGCTATGGGACAGAAAGTCCATCCGTATGGGTTTCGCCTCGGCATCAACAAGCCGTGGAAGTCACGTTGGTTTGTGGAGCGCGGCTACGACAAACTGCTGGTTGAGGACGTGAAGCTGAAGGCTGAGTTGCGCGAGAAGCTGAAGGCTGCGGGCGTGAGCTCGGTGGAAGTGGAACGGCCCGGCAACAAGCTGCGCCTCATCATCCGCACGGCTCGTCCGGGCATCATCATTGGGCGCAAGGGCGCGGAGATCGACAAGCTGAAGGCTGATATCCAGAAGCGCACCTCGCGCGAGGTCTTTATTGACATTCTTGAGGTGAACAAGCCCGAGCTGGATGCGCAGCTTGTGAGCGAGAACATAGCGCTACAACTGGAGAAGCGCGTCAGCTTTCGGCGGGCGATGCGCAAGAGCGTGGACTCGGCGCTGCGCTTTGGTTGCAAGGGCATTAAGGTTCGTGTCTCCGGCCGTTTGAACGGCAACGAGATTGCGCGCTCCGAGTGGTACCTGCAGGGACGTCTGCCGCTGCATACGCTACGCGCGGACATTGATTATGGGTTTAGCGAGGCGCATACGACCTACGGGATCATTGGGGTGAAGACGTGGGTCTACCGCGGCGACATCTACGAGGCGCGCAAGCGTCGCGACCAGGGCACGTCGGCGACGACGACCGCGGGCGCGTTCCAGGCTTAGGCTTAAGGCTTTGTTTTAGAGACAACCACAACAGCAGAGGCAAAGGCCTTCTGCTGAAAGGAATCTTATGCTGCTTCCCAAGAAGGTAAAGTTTCGCAAGCAACAGCGCGGACGCATGAAGGGCAAGGCCTGGCGCGGCTCCGATCTCTCATTCGGCGACTACGGGCTGAAGGTGCTGGAGTGCGGCTACATAACGGACCGGCAGATTGAGGCCAGCCGTATTGCAATGACGCGCTTCATCAAGCGCGGAGGCAAGGTGTGGCTGCGTTTGTTCCCTGACAAGCCGATTACGAAGAAGCCGGCCGAGACCCGTATGGGTAAGGGCAAAGGCGCTCCGGATCACTGGGTCTGCGTGGTTCGTCCGGGTCGCATTCTGTTCGAGATGGAGGGCGTAACGCCCGAGCTCGCGAAAGAGGCGATGCGTCTGGCCGCGCATAAGCTGCCGCTGAAGACAACGTTCGTGATGCGTCACGATGTGAAGGCCGCAGTTGCCGCGAAGTAGTTAGAGCAGGGTTAAACCGTTCACGCAGGGTGCAATGCCGTTCAGGCAAGAAGGGTAAGAGATGGAACTTGAAAAGATTCGTAACCTAAGTGATGAGGAGCTTGTGACGACGCAGACCTCCGCGGCGGAGCAGCTCTTTCGCCTCCGCTTCCAGAAGAGTCTGGGAAACCAGGAGGGCGTCAAGAAGCTTCGCGGGTTGAAGCTGGATATTGCCCGTGCGAAGACGATCGTGCGTGAGCGTGCGATGGCCGCCGATACGGCCGCCAATCCTGCTGTGAAGAACGTGGCCCCCGCGCCGAGCACGCGCACTGAGCGCAAGCCGGCCTCTCAGAACAGGAAGAAGGCATAGATATGGCAGAGATCCAGAACACCACTCCCGCAACGACGGAGCAGGCTGCGACGCGCCGCAACGAGAAGATCGGCATTGTGGTTTCGACTAAGATGCAGAAGACGATTGTGGTTGAGATCGAGATGCGCAAGGCGCACCCCAAGTACAAGCGCGTGATGAAGAGCAACAAGAAGTTCTACGCGCATGACGAGCAGAACTCGGCCCGCATGGGCGATGTGGTTCGCATCCGCGAGACTCGTCCCCTGTCCAAGCTGAAGCGTTGGTCGTTGGAGGAGATTGTGCGGCGATCCTCCCTCTCCGAACCGGCTCCGGCCAAGACCGATGCTGCTGCGGCGGCCAAGTAGTTCTTCTGCGATAGATCAAGGGCTGCGGCCCACGGCTAAGATAGGCCGGTCAAGAGATTGGGAGAATCATAATGTCAGTACAGATGCGCACCATGTTGGAAGTGGCCGATAACTCCGGTGCCCGCAAGCTGCAGGTCATCCTGCCGCTGGGCGGCGGACTCGGCAAGAAGGCCGGCCTTGGCGATGTGGTCACGGCAGCGGTCAAGGAAGCGAGTCCAGACGGCACGGTCAAGAAGGGCAAGGTGGTTAAGGCGGTCATCGTTCGTTTGCGCAAGGAGGCGCGCCGTCGTGATGGCACGTACATCCGCTTCGACTCGAATGCGGCGGTCGTGATCAACGACGGCATGGAACCGGTTGGCACGCGCGTCTTCGGGCCGGTTGCCCGCGAACTGCGCGAAAAGAAGTTCCTGAAGATTGTCTCGCTGGCGCCGGAAGTCATTTAGCACAGAGGCAGGTTTTCAGGGAACACGTTTCACAGAGAACACAACAGTAAAGCGGACTCCGGCTCCGTCAGATCGCTGAGGAAAGGGATGTAGCATGCTACCACGTATTCACGAGAAGCTGAAGCACAAGATCAAGATTAAACGCAATGACCAGGTAATCGTTATCACCGGCAAGGACAAAGGCAAGAAGGGCCGTGTGTTGCGCGTTCTCGCCGATAAGAACCGCGTGCTGGTGGAGGGCGTCATGCTGATGAAGAAGCATGTGAAGCCGGATCCGCAGAAGAACATCAAGGGCGGTATCGCGGAGAAGGAGGCGACGATTCACCTTTCAAATGTGATGCTGGTAGACTCCGACGGTCAGCCGACCCGGACGGGCACGCGGGTGGAGGGCGACAAGAAGGTTCGCGTCGCCAAATCTAACGATCAGGCGATTGCTGAGAAGAAGGGCAAAAAGTAAGTGCGCTTTGCAGAAGCGATTTGAAGTTGCCTCAAGCGTGACAGACCGGCGAAGAGGCCGGTATACTGAATAACGGTTCACCTCACGAAACGGTACACGCCAAGCCCCGCCTAAAGCAGGCTGTGCACTCCGAAGCCGTGAAGAAAGCGAAGTACTCTGATGGCTGCACGTTTCCGCGCGAAGTATGATTCCGAGATCAAAGAGTCATTGAAGAAGGAGCTTGGAATCACCAATGACATGGCGATTCCGAAGCTTGAGAAGATTGTGATCAACATGGGTTTGGGCGAAGCGACCCAGAACGTCAAGATCATGGATCCACTGGTGGCTGATCTGGCCGCCATCGCCGGCCAGAAGCCGGTGACGACCAAGGCAAAGAAGTCGATTGCGCAGTTCAAGGTGCGCGAGGGCATGCCGATCGGCGCGATGGTGACGCTACGCGGCGACAAGATGTACGAGTTTTTGGATCGCTTGATCACGATTGCGTTGCCGCGCGTTCGTGACTTCCGCGGGGTCTCGTCAAAGAGCTTTGACGGCCGTGGGAACTACACCTTGGGCCTGCGCGATCAATTGATCTTTCCGGAGATTGACTATGCGAAGGTGGACAAGATGAAGGGCATGAACGTGACGATCGTGACCACGGCCAAGGACGACAACGGTGCACGTTCGCTGCTCAAAGGCTTCGGAATGCCGTTCCGGGTTGGCGCGTAAGCAGGCGCGATCTTCAGATCAGACTGCTTTTAGACAGATTGAACATTGAACGTACGAAAGAAAATAGGACTGTAGACCATGTCAACTACCGCAAAGCGCGTCAAAGATGCACGAGTACCAAAGTTCAAGTCGCGTCAGCACAACCGCTGCCAACTCTGCGGCCGTCCACGTGCGTTCCTCCGCAAGTTCGGCGTCTGCCGTCTCTGTTTTCGCGCGTTGGCCTTGAAGGGCGAGATACCGGGTGTGGTGAAGTCGAGCTGGTAAGAGTTTTGGTGTTGCCGTTGCAGTGCCCGCAGCAAACATTCCCGCCTGGTTCCTCGAGAGACACTCGGGGCGAACGGGGGATGAAGGAGATGTATGAATTTGACCGATCCAGTAGCAGACTTTCTGACCCGCATCCGTAATGCGATGCGTGCCCGTCACCAGAAGCTCGACGTTCCTGCCTCCAAGCTGAAAGCCGAGATCGCCCGCATTCTGAAGGAAGAGGGTTATATCGCCAACTACAAGCCGACGGAAGAGGACGGCATGAAGTTGCTTCGGGTGTACCTGAAGTACGGCGCGAACAACGAATCTGCGATTCGCAACCTGCAACGTGTCTCCCGTCCGGGATGCCGCGTGTACCTGGGCAAGGACGAGATTCGCCGCGTGCAAGGCGGATTTGGTATTTCAATCATGACGACTCCCAAGGGCGTGATGACCGGCCGACAGGCTCGCCGCGAAGGTGTTGGCGGCGAGTTGCTCTGCGAAGTCTGGTAAGCGCGGCTCTCTTTTCATTTCAGATCTGTTGTTCCCGGCTGCAGTGGAATGGATTTGCCCTTCGACGAGGGCGGCCAGGACTCGCAAGCCATCCTAAGGATTTTGTATGTCTCGTATTGGTAAGAAGCCGATTGCACTGCCGACCACGGTGAAGTACACCGTTAACGGCGACACCGTTCTGGTCGAAGGTCCAAAGGGTAAGGTCACTGCGCTGATTCCTCCTGGGATCACGCTGGTCAAGAAGGACAGCGATCTGATCGTTGAGCGGCAGAATGACTCACAGGCCGGCTTTCACGGGCTTGCCCGCGCGTTGGTGTTCAACGCCGTGGAAGGCGTGACGAACGGCTGGAAGAAAGAGCTGGACGTGGTCGGCATCGGCTACCGTGTGGAGCTGAAGGGCAAGGACATGGTTGTGTTCACCCTTGGCTACTCGCACCCGATCGAGTTTCCGCTGCCCACGGGCATCGAGGTGACGATTGATCCGAAGCAGCTTCACCTCACCGTCTCGGGCATCGACCGGCAGAAGGTGGGGCAGGTTGCGGCGGATATGCGCTCGCTGCGCAAGCCCGATCCGTACAAGAACAAAGGCGTCCGCTACACGGGCGAGAAGCTGAAGAAGAAGGTTGGCAAGACCGGCGCGAAGTAGGCGATCGACTGCTGCTCGTCTTCAGCGCAAGACAATTTACCCGAACGTGTGCAGTTGCTGTACACGCTACTAGGAAAGAAGGAACGCAATGATTACACCTCGTCAACGCAACGTCATACGCCAGCGCGTGCATACCCGCATTCGCGAGAAGATGGCCGGTACCGCTGAGCGCCCTCGTCTTAATGTCTACCGCTCCCTGAACCACATCTACACGCAGCTCATTGACGACCAGCATGGCGTCACGCTGGCGGCGGCTTCCTCCAAGGGCAAGAAGGGCGAGGAAAAGGTGACAGGCGGCAACGTTGATGCGGCCAAGCTGGTGGGTAAGCTAATCGCAGAGCGCGGCCAGGAGAAGGGCATTAAGAAGGTGGTCTTTGATCGTGGCGGTTATCTGTATCACGGACGCATTAAGGCGCTAGCCGATGCGGCGCGTGAGGCCGGTCTGGAGTTCTAGCTCCGGATCGTGTTCCGGCGCGGAGACGATTCCGTTACGCCGGTAAAAAGTAAGTCAACTGCAACCGTTGAGAACAGGATAACAACATGGCAATGCGCAAGAAGATCGACGCGAACCGGCTGAACCTCAAGGATGAGGTGGTCTCCATCAATCGCGTGACGAAGGTGGTCAAGGGCGGTAAGAACATGTCGTTTGCGGCCCTGGTCGTCATCGGCGATCCGGCTGAGGGCGTTGTTGGTTATGGCTCGGGAAAGGCGAAGGAGGTTCCTCAGGCTATTCGCAAGGGTATCGAAGCCGCCAAGAAGAACCTGCACAAGATCAACCTGACGGAGACGACAATTCCTCATCAGGTGCTGGGCCACTTTGGCGCCGGCGAGGTGATGCTGAAGCCGGCTCCCGAAGGTACCGGCGTGATCGCGGGCAAGACGGTCCGCGCGGTGATGACTTCATGCGGTATTCAGAACGTGCTGACGAAGTCGCTGGGCACGAAGAACCCGCACAACGTGATCAAGGCTACGTTTGACGCGCTGATTCAATTGCGTGACAAGGGTGAGGTCGCTGCGTTGCGCGGCAAGACGGTGGAAGAGCTTTAAGTTTTGTAGTTCCTGGAGAATGACAATGGCAGAGAAAGCAACCATCAAGCTTCAGTATTTCCGCTCCATGATCTGTGCACCGACCAAGCAGAAGCTGACCATCAAGGGTCTTGGCTTCACGCGGCTGAACCAGATCGTCGTGCGCGAAGATACTCCCTCGATCCATGGCATGGTGAAGAAGGTTCCTCATCTTGTCCGGATCGTCAACTGACGTTTTACAGCGGTACATCCACATGCGAGTCGGCTTCTCTTTTGAGGGGCCGGCGTTGAGCGAGGAAAACACAATGGCAATTCGTAATCTTTCCAACCTGCGCGCGCCGAAGAAGGCAAACGAGAACAAGAAGCGCGTCGGCCGCGGTATGGGGTCGGGCATGGGTAAGACCTCCACGCGCGGACACAAGGGTCAGGGTTCGCGTTCGGGCTCGTCCCTGATGCGCGGTTTTGAGGGCGGCCAGATGCCGCTGCATCGTCGTCTGCCCAAGCGCGGTTTCACCAACATCTTCCGTGTGGAATACACGGTGGTTGGCCTTGATCGACTGGGTGAGTTGAACGCCGCTAATAACGAAACGGAGTTCACGCTGGAGAAGATTGTGAAGCTTGGTCTGCGCCGACGTAAGAACTCGCTGATCAAGGTGCTGAACAACGGCGAGATTACTGCTGCCATCACCGTGCATGCGCACAAGTTCTCAAAGACGGCCAAGGAAGCCATTGAGAAGGCGGGCGGCAAGGCGATCTTAATCGGCGGAGAAGAAGCTGCGGTTTAGATTTCAGGACGGAGCCGCAGGCCGCGATTTGCGTGCTTGCGGCTTCTTGTATTTGGGGACAGAGCGCTCTTCTGAGGGCTCTGCTTGAATGCTGCAAGGAATGCTGCAAGGCTTTAGAATGGTGTCATTCCTACGGCTTTAACAGCTTCTCGTACTCCAAGGACTCTGATGTTCGAGAAAATCGCAAACATCTTTCGCATTGAAGATCTTCGCAAGCGTGTTCTCTTTACGCTTGGCCTGCTTGCCGTGTATCGGCTGGGCGCTCATATCCCGACGCCGGGCATCGACGCAAAGCAACTAGCGCAGTTCTTCAACAGCAACTCGGGCTCCGCGCTTGGATTGGTGGATCTGTTTTCCGGCGGCAACCTGCGCCGGCTGACGATCTTTGCGCTCGGCATTATGCCGTACATAACGGCGTCCATTATTTTTCAACTGCTCACCGTGATCTACGAGCCGCTCGCCAAGCTGCAGAAGGAAGGCGAGATGGGGCGGCGGAAGATTACGCAGTGGACGCGCTATGTGACGGTCGTGCTGGGCATTGTGCAGTCGATTGCAATTGCGCTGACGCTGACCAATACGCAGACCGGACAGAGCATGGTGACGATCTCCAAATGGGCGTTCATTCCCATGTGCGTGTTGACCTTGACGGCGGGTACCGCGTTCATTATGTGGCTGGGGGAGCAGATTACAGAGCGCGGGATTGGCAACGGCATGAGCCTACTGATCTTTACGGGTATTGTGGTTGGGCTGCCGAAGGGGGTTGAAGAGCTTTATACAAAGGCGACGACGAATGCCTGGGGCGCGTTTACTCCGGTGGCGATCCTGATCCTGATTGGCATGATGATCGCGGTAGTTGCGTTCATCATCTATGTCGAGCGCTCGGAGCGCCGGATTCCGGTGCAGTATGCAAAGCGGATTGTTGGGCGCAGGATGACGCAGGGCGGAGCGACGCACCTGCCGCTTAAGGTGAACTCCGGCGGCGTGATGCCGGTGATCTTTGCGAGCTCGATCCTTTCGGCTCCGCTGCTGTTCTCCGGCATGAGCTTTTTTGGTTCACCGAAGCTGTCCGACACGACGTTTTTTGGGCCGATACTGCGGGCGATTGCGCCGGGTGAGCCGCTCTATGAGCTCTTGTCCATGGTGGCGATCATCTTCTTTGCTTACTTCTACATCTCCATTGTGTTTCGTCCGGACGATATTGCGGACAATATGCGGAAATACGGCGGGTTCATTCCGGGCATTCGACCGGGGCGGCGCACCTCTGACTTTATCAACGATGTGCTGACGCGCATCACGCTGGTGGGAGCGGTCTACCTCATTATCATTTGGATCATACCGACGCTGCTGATCAGCGGTATCCACTTCAACCACATCCCTTTGATTGGTGGGGTCTTTGAGCATCTGCCGGTATGGGTGACGCATGGTCTGGGCGTGAACTTCTACTTTGGTGGAACGTCTCTGCTCATTGTGGTCGGCGTAGCGATGGATACGGTGCAGCAGATTGAGTCGCAATTGATTATGCGGCATTACGACGGCTTCTCCCCGAAGTCAGGCCGCATCCGCGGCAGACGGAGTTGGTAGCCGCGTGGACGTAAGTCAAGCAGGGTTTAGACCGGGTCCGGTGCTGTTGCTGGGAGCTCCGGGCGTAGGCAAGGGGACTCAGGCGAAGGTCCTGATGGCGGAGTTTGGGATTCCCCAGATCTCCACGGGAGATATCCTGCGGGATCAGCGGGCCCGGAGGACTGAGCTCGGACTGATGGCCGACGAGTTGCTCCGTACGGGGCAGTTGGTGCCGGATGACCTGGTGAACCAGTTGGTCGAGGTTCGGCTGTTGCAGGCGGACTGTGTGAATGGTTACATTCTGGATGGGTTCCCACGGACGCTGGCGCAGGCGGAGTGGCTGGATGCGCACCTGGCCGCAAGGAATCCCAGTGCGCCGCTGGTGGCACTAAGCATCGTGGTGCAGCATGAGGAGTTGCTCAAGCGAATTACGGGGCGGCTGATCTCTCCTGCGGGGCGGATCTACAACGTGTACACGAATCCTCCGCAGACGCCAGGCATCTGCGATGTGGATGGAAGCGTGCTTCAGCAGCGTGCGGACGACAGCGTCAAGGTCTTTGAGGACCGGATGAAGGTGTTCTACCAGGATACTGCAGCGGTGATCGAGCACTATCGGGCGCAGGGGCGGTTTACCGAGATTGACGGTGCGCGGTCTGTGGACGAGGTGACGAACTCTGTCATTCGGGCGCTTCATGCTCTCAGGCAGCGGTAGGCGAGACCAACTATGGCCATCATGATCAAGACGCCGCAGGAGATCGAGAAGATGCGCCGTTCCGGGCATCTGCTGCAGCAGGTGCATGAGGCAATACGTCCTTTTGTGGTTGCGGGCGCGACGACGATGGATTTGGAGCGCGTGGCGAATGCCAAGATCGATGGATTTGGGGCTAAGGCTGCGTTCAAGGGCTATCACGGATTTCCGGCGGCGCTTTGCACGTCGTTGAATAGCCAGGTAGTGCATGGGATGCCGAGCGAGAAGACTGTGCTGAAGGATGGAGATATTCTCTCGATCGATTGCGGCGTGATTCTGGATGGGTTTTATTCCGATGCAGCCGTGACGTATGCCATTGGCAAGCAGAGCGCGAGGACCGAGCGCCTACTTAGAATCACGCACGAGTCTCTGGAGGCCGCGATTGCGGCGGCAGTGCCTGGGGGGCGGCTGGGGGATATATCGGCTGCGGTGCAGGAGATGTGCGAGGCGGAAGATTTTGGCGTGGTGCGGGAGTTTGTGGGGCATGGCATTGGGAAGACGATGCACGAGGATCCGCAGGTGCCAAACTATGGGATTCGAGGCAAAGGACCGAGGCTGAAGCCTGGGATGGTGTTGGCGATTGAGCCAATGATTAATGCGGGTGGCGCGGAGGTAAAGGTGCTGAAGGATGGGTGGACGGCGGTGACGGTGGATGGGAGCTATAGTGCTCATTTTGAACACACAGTAGCCATTACCAAGGACGGGCCGCTGGTTCTGACGCGGTAAGCGCCCCGATTTACGGATCGCTGAACGGTGGATGGGTTATGGATTTGTGCATGGCTCATGTGGTCTCCATGGAACCGTGCGTTCTGGATGGATGGCGGGTTTGGCGCGACGGAAGCGGGCTTTGGCCAGAACACAACCTGAGCGGTGGCTGCCGGCAACCAAGGCTTGTGGAGGGGCACTCGTTCTTGCCCGCTCCCACCCTAAGCGCACGTTTCCACTGTCAGGAGTTTTCCATGTCATCATCCGATCACACCATTTCTCGCCGCCAGCTTGTAGGCACGCTGGGCGCCGGTCTGGCTGCCGCCGGGCTTCCAGTCGCAGCAGAGGCACAAGGTTCCACGATGTCTACGGCGCAGCCGGTAGCCGATCCTACGACGAAGTACCCGAAGCCGCCGTACACGAGTCCATTCCAGCCCTGGCCGGGGCTGGCGAGCAAGATGACTCCTCCTCCCGACCATGGGGAGACAAGCTATAAGGGCTCCGGCCGGCTGCTGAACCGGAAGGCGCTGATTACGGGCGGCGACTCCGGCATGGGGCGCGCGGCTGCGATTGCGTATGCGCGCGAGGGCGCCGATGTGGCGATCAACTACTTTCCAACTGAGGAGCCGGATGCACAGCAGGTGGCGGAGTTGATTCGCAAGGCGGGGCGGAAGGCGGTGCTGATTCCGGGCGATCTGCGGGAGGAGGCGTTTTGCAGGAGGCTGGTGGATCAGACCGTCTCGCAACTGGGCGGGCTGGATATTATCGTGTCCAACGCGGGCCGTCAGCACCAGATGGAGTCGATTCTGGATATGACGACGGAGTTGTTTGACTGGACGATGAAGACGAATATCTATGCGCCGTTCTGGATCATTCGGCAGGCGCTGCCGCATTTGAAGCCCGGGGCGGCGATTATTGCGACGACCTCCGAACAGGCGTATGACCCGGCGGCGAACCTGTACGACTACGCGCAGACGAAGGCAGCGACGATGAACTTTGTGAAGTCGCTGGCGAAGCAGTTTGGGCCGAAGGGGATACGCGTGAACGGCGTGGCTCCGGGGCCGATCTATACGCCGCTGCAGATCTCGGGCGGAGCCACCGAAGAGAAATGGCGGAACTTCGGGAGCACCTACCCGATCGCGCGCGCCGGCCAGCCCGCCGAACTCGCGTCGATCTACGTCCAACTCGCCGCTCAGGACGCATCCTACACGACCGGCAACATCTACGGAGCCGGCGGCGGCATGGGCCAGCCCTAGCCG
>CAXTRZ010000035.1:11837-14444 GCA_964246715.1 uncultured Acidobacteriaceae bacterium
CTTCCTAAACAACGGCAAACTTCTCTGGGGGGGGGGGGGGTATGGGACAGCCCTAAGAAGCAAGGGACCGGGCTCCCAGCGGGCGGTATGGGCTGGCTGGGAGTCCGGCTACAGTTGGTGCGGGAGACTGGCGCATGATTCGTATCTGCGGCGAGGGTGATTTCGAGGCGATCTGGGAGGTGGTGAATGACGGGTCGCGGGCTTATAAGGGGATCATACCGACGGATTGTTGGGTGGAGCCGTATATGTCCCGCGAGAAGCTGCAGGAAGAGATAGCCAGCGGCGTGGAGTTTCACGGCGAAGAGGACGAAGGGCACTTGGTTGGGGTGATGGGGGTGCAGGCGGTACTCGACGTAACGCTGATTCGTCATGCATATGTTAGGACAGAGAACCAGGGGAAGGGCACTGGGTCACGGTTGCTGACGCATCTGCTGACTCTATCCGACCGCCCTTTTCTGATTGGAACGTGGGCAGACGCGACGTGGGCGATTCGGTTCTATGAGCGGTATGGGTTTCAGGCGGTAGGATTTGAGGAGAAAGAACGGCTGCTGCGGCGATACTGGAAGGTTCCGGCGCGGCAGATTGAGACGTCAGTGGTGTTGGCGGACCGACGGTGGCGGGAGGCGCACTGACCTATCGAATGGGGGCGCAGAAGCAGAGGCCGTTGCCGTCCGGATCGCCTACGGAGAACTCACGGAGACCCCAGGTCTGGTCGATTGGGGCGGTGTGGACGGGAGACTCCGGGCGACGAGTGGTATCGAGGCCGCGGGCGCGGAAGGTGGTGTACCGCTCGTCTACGTCATCGACGAAGACACGGATGACGGAGCCGAAGACACCGTCACCTGCGTGGATGGAGAGCTGGAGCTCGGCACCATCGCGAATGAGGTCAACGACGCCGTTGGCTGCTTCCACCGCTTCGTATCCTGGCCATCTGCGCTCAAAGTCAAGAATCTGGGTGTAGAAGCTGAGGGAGCGGGCTAGGTCTGACGACTTAATGACAGGGACAATTTTCATTATGCCTCGCTCAAAGGTGCAGAGAAGCGTTTGGCAGAGCGAATCTTGGCTTTTGCGGCTTCCTGGGCGCGGTCTTTGGGCGGCGCGGTGGTTTCAAGGGAGGCGAGGAGGTCGGATGCGGTGGCGGAGATGGAGGCGATGGCGGCGTTGAAGGCGGGCTCATTAGATTTCGAGGGCTTGTTGAAGCCGGTGATCTTGCGGACGAACTGGAGGGAGGCGGCGTGGATCTCATCTGGAGTGACGGGCGGGGAGAAGTTGTAGAGGGTTTTGATGTTGCGGCACATGGGGTGGCCTCCCGGGTAAGTAAACGGCAAAAGCAAGTGCAAATTCCTGCGGAATGACGATAAAAGGCAAAGGTTCCGACGGGTACCGAACCTCTAAGTTGGGCCGTTCCATCATGGTTCACGCCTGCATTTCGCTGCGCTGAGAATAACGCTTTGCGTCAAAAAACAAGAGCAGCAGCAAGTCCTCCCGTCTCGCTGAAAGGATGACACCTTTCAAAGGGGGCAACGGCAGCGAAAGAGCGAACGAAGACCTTGTTACTTTACTGCGGCTGGTGGCGGTTTGAGGGAATGTGGGGTAATATTGGTGATGGTGCACTGGTTGTGCCGTGCTGTGCGTGTTTGCGGGATAGGAGAATCGTTTGTCGAAGGAAGATGCAATTGAGGTGATGGCAGTGGTCGTTGAGACGCTGCCGAATGCGATGTTCAAGGTGGAGCTTGAGAACAAGCACCAGGCTCTGGCCCACGTGTCTGGACGCATGCGCAAGAACTTCATTCGTATTCTTCCCGGCGACCGCGTCGCGATCGAACTGAGTCCGTATGACTTGAATCGCGGGCGGATTGTGTATCGCTACAAATAAGTAGCGAGGCGCTTCGGCTGCAAGGCCAACTCCAACCAACTTGCAAGTGACTTGAATGAGGCCCGCGTGTTGTTGCGCGAGGCTCTAGTAGATGCGGGGCTGCGTGCTCCGGATCAACGGTGAAGGGAAAGACCATGAAGGTTCGTGCGTCCGTTAAGAAGATTTGTGACAAGTGCAAGGTGATCCATCGCCGGGGTGTGGTTCGCGTGATCTGTGAGAACGCGAAGCACAAACAGCGGCAGGGGTAAAAAGCAGGTCCTCCCGCTTCGCGGAAGGATGACACCATTGTCTGTTACATGATTAGGGCTTGCCCGGGCTAGTTAGCTAGATGTTTCGGCTTGCGTTGAACCTGGGCGACTTACCCGCCAACCATTCCACCTGTTCCCGGCGAAGCTGGCGAACCGAACCCTAGACAAGGATGCCACTATGGCACGTATCTCCGGAGTCGACGTACCGAATAACAAGCAGGTACGCATCGGGCTCACGTATATCTTCGGCATTGGGGACTCGCGCGCCGCGAAGATCCTGAAGGAAGCCGACATTGATCCGTTTGCGAAGGTTGGGACGCTGGATGAGGACCAACTGAACGCGATTCGTCAGGTCATCGAAAAGCAGGGCATGATTGAGGGTGATCTTCGCAAGGAGATTTCTCTGAACATCAAGCGGCTGATCGAGATCCAGAGCTACCGTGGCCTTCGCCACCGCCGTTCGCTGCCGGTTCGCGGTCAGCG
>CAXTRZ010000036.1:0-14304 GCA_964246715.1 uncultured Acidobacteriaceae bacterium
CTCCGGCAGAGGTGCATCGTGACGCGCTTGCCAGATCAGCACACACTGTCAATTTGAACTGCAGCTTGTGAATTGGACCAAGGATCTTTCTGTGAACAACAGCCACTAAACGGAACCCATGTCCGACCATTTCGACGGGCTGCGATTTTATAATCCTGGCCAGCCAACTACTAATAAAGGAATCAACAAAGTGTTCTTCGCCGATGCCGCGCAGCGGAGTGTTTGTGGACCGGTTCAAGGAGCGCCTTGCGTGATACAGAACCTTGGGTTCGTCCTCACCGACGATCCGCGAGCCACACAGCGTCAGTTTCTACGGTGACTTAGGGCAGCCTCGGAGTGCGACTCCTAAGAAGGCGAAGGCTTCTGCGCAGCAAATTGCAGCGCTGCTCGCAAACTTTCGACTTCGAACGGGACCGTCACGACATCAATTCCGCCTGAGTCCAGTACACCCGACCACCTGGCAAAACTGACATCCCGCGCGTACACGAGGAACGCCGGTCGGTGAGTGTATTGGCTCAGAATACTGTTGATGATCCAAACCTCTCCGTCTGGGCATTCATCGGGGAGCAAGATGACGTCGCGCATTCCCTCAACGGCAGGAACTTGTGGCAAGTCAGTAAGCTTCTCTACCAAATGGACCCTGACCTGCAGTGGCGCGAGGAGCGCCACCAGATGTTCCTGAGTCTCCAACTCGGTCAGCGCTATGACCCTGATGTGATGAAGGGTATCCATGTGAACCTCCAAACCTCGGCACGAAAGAACAAGAGGCCCGACCTGGCAAAGCACCGCACAGCTCTCTCTAGGAACTGATCACTCGGGTGCTGGCGTTCAGCCTGTGCGCTGTTTCCAGGCAAAGCGGAACGAGACCGGTCCATCCAGTTTGATGACTCGCACCGACACCTCTGCCGGTATCGCCCGAGAAGTACTCATGAAAGAGCACCAGACCTTCCCATGGGCCGTGCCTGGCATAACGGTCCTCGCCTCCATGACAGGGCCGCCTACCGTTTGAACCGAAGATGAAAAGAGTGCCAAGCCGTGCTGCCAAATCACCGGCGATCCCTAGCAGGTTGCACCGCGCGCCGGAAGCGGTTGGATATTCTACGGTGTAACCGTCTCCCAACAATCTCCCGTACCGGTCAAGCGCTTCGATCAGGAGAACGTTTACAGGAAACCAGACGGGCCCACGCCAGTTGCTGTTCCCGCCGAAGAGCCCGCTGTCCCCCTCAGCCGGAGCGTACCTAACCGTGTAGGTCTTCCCGGCAAGCTCCACCGTGTAGGGTTCGTCGAGGTAAGCTCGAGAGAGAGCGCGAATACCGTAAGGCGAAAGAAACTCGGAAGGCGCAAACACGCGCTGCGCGATGCGGGGCAGGCGATGTTCCTGCACCATGCTCACGAAGAAGGTTTCACCCTCATCCGCATCCCGGTTACCGACCACGCCAACAAAGGATGCGAGATCAGGACGATTCACGCGTGCCCAGCGCATCCTTGCGACAAATGACGGCAGGTGCTTGATTTTCTCCTGCGGCAAAATGCAAAGACCATACAGCGGAATGATCCCCTCGATTGAGCGCACCTTGAGGGTGCAGGGCGGACTTCCCGGTGCCACGAGCTTGTCAAAGAAGAAACCATCTTCCTCGTCCCACAGGCCCGAACCACCGAGCGTGTTGAAAGCGTCAATAATGGCGATGTAATGTTCGAGGAATTTGGTCAGCAGGCCTTCATACACCGGTTTCGTTTGTGCAAGCTCGAGAGCGATGGTCAGCATGGTGGCGCAGAAGAAGCCCATCCAGGCCGTTCCATCGGCCTGGCCCAGCTTGTCTTCTGGAGGGAGAGCAGACCGATCAAAAACGCCGATGTTGTCGAGACCCAGAAATCCTCCACCGAACAGGTTATTGCCGGACGGATCGAGGCGGTTCACCCACCACGAAAAGTTCAGGACCAACTTGTGAAACGCGCGTTCCAGGAACTCCAGATCCGGTTTTCCGTCTCGTGCCGCTGCGTCGATTTCGAATACCCGAAGCACCCCCCAAGCATGCACCGGTGGGTTCGTATCGCTGAACGTGTACTCATAGGCGGGTAGTTGACCAACGGGATGGAGGTAATCCTCACCGAGAAAAAGCATGAGCTGTCGCTTGGAGAACTCAGGATCGATCTGCGCGATGGATACGAGCTGAAAGGCGGAATCCCAAGAAGCAAACCAGGGATACTCCCACTTGTCAGGTACGGAGAGAACGTCACGACAGAACAGGTTCCGCCACGTGGCGTTGCGTTGCTGCTCCGGTGGCGTTTGTGCCGTGACTCGCTTTGGGTCGGCTGTCGCTCCATGGCCAACATAGAAGTAGAACTGCTTGCTCCAGAGCAGGCCCGCGTAAGCCCGACGTGCGATGACGGCTTCCTCGCTCGTAAAACCTTGCGGTATCTTGCGCGCGTAGAAATCGTCAGCCTCCGCGAGACGTTGCTGAAATACCGCATCGAACTCAGCCGTCGACAAGGCCTCTGCAGACTGGTCTGCCTCCGCCAGGCGCAAACGGTAAACATGCGTCGCCTTGGGTTGAATGTTTGCTTGCAGCACGAAAGCGGCCTTGGTGCCTCGCGGTTCTGCGCAAAGTTTGGAGCGGTCCCCATGTACCACGTATCGATCAAACGCGTCTTTGGAAGAAGCGTTCGGCATTGAGGAGGTCTGGCCCAACTTAAAATCGTTCGATTGATTTTCTGCAAGCAGAACATTTGGCGCGGGTTTCGACGCATCTTCGTCCGGCAGAAAAGTAAAGCAAAACTCACCCAGGGTTTCATGAGACGCCGAAATAGCCGGCTCGCTTTCCGCGCACTGCAGGACAGGTTTCTTCCCCAGTTTTTCGGGTGTTTTCGGATCCCAAGTATTCCGGAAGTACAATGTTGGCACCATAGTAAGATCTGCCGCATTGTCGCCTTGGTTCGTTATAGAAAGCCGGATGAGAATGTCATCCGGTCCCCGCTTCGCATACTCGATTTGGCAATCGAAATAACGGTCCCCGTCAAAGGCGCCGGTGTCGAGCAACTCGAACTCAGGTTCCTCAACGCTTCGAGTCCGATTTACTTCGGTTAGGCGCTCATAGGGAAATGCGACCTGAGGATACTTATAGAGGCCGCGTGCGTACGAATGCGTCGGTGTCGCATCCAGGTAATAGTAGAGCTCCTTAACGTCTTCGCCATGGTTTCCCTGCGTGTTTGTCAGGCCGAAGAGACGCTCCTTCAAGCAGGCATCCTTGCCATTCCAGAATGAGGTTGAATAACAGAGCCGGCACTCGCGATCCGTCCAGCCTAGCAGCCCGTCCTCGCCCCAGCGGTAAGCCTTGTACCGCGCAATGTCATACGTGAAGGCCCAGGGATTCCCATCCGGGGAATCGTCTTCGCGGACTGTTCCCCACTGACGCTCAGGCAAGTAGGTTCCCCAGCGCTGCCAGTCTGCGGCCCCGCTCGCCGCGTTGGCTAGACGCTGCTCCTCTATAGACGGCTTTTTCTGCGAGTCGCTCATGTTGTGCGCATTCCTCCGGTACCTTCTGCAGAAGCACGCGGACGGAAGACAAGCCGCTTATCGGGCAATTTCTCCCATTATTCGTCTTGCCTCGCTTTGTGCCAGGGAAAGATCTAGTTCGGCCCGACGTTCCGCCGCCTGTGCCTCGGCGAATTGAGCATGCGCCACATCACGGTCGGAAGGGAGTATCTCGCCGTGTGCATAACGTGAATCCACCACTCTTACACCCTCCTCGCGCGCTGCCACCATCTGTTGCTTGGCCTCCAGGTTCAGCGCGGCCGTATCCACGCGATCATAGGCAACCTCCACGGCGACCCTGGTTGATTCCTGCAAGTTACTCAGGTTCAGCTTCGCTGCCCCAAGGAGCGCTCGCTGGCTGCGCACCTGAGCGCGCCGACTGCCCCCATCGAATAGTTCATAAGTGAACTCACCCTGAAATACACCATAATTCCGCGACAGGAGAGCGATGCCAACCTGGTAACTGTCATGAGCACTAACCGTGATTTGCGGGAGATAGGCGTCCTCCGCGACCCGCAGTTCGGCCTTCGCCTTCTCAACTTTGCGGTCTGCCATCAGGACTTGCGGCTGTTTTGCAAGGGCGATTTTGACCGCTTCGTCTCTTGGCGGCAGCACCTGCGGGTCCGGGCCGGGCTTTTCCCCATCGATTAGGTAGAAACGCGAGTCGATCGGCACTCCTAACGTGTTGTTGAGCTGGAGGCGCTTGTCCCTTGCCGTAGTGCGTGCTTCCGACGCGGCACTGAGGGCCTGGACCTCGTTTGCGTGCGCTTCCATGACCTTGAGCGGCAAGGCCGATCCTTGCTCGAACTCGCGGCTCGCCTCTCTTTCGTTTTCCTTCGTCGTTGCCACTGCGGTCTCGGCTGCCCGGAGCTGCGCCTCCGCTTCGACGACGCCGTAATACAGCTGGCGGACCTGGACAGCGACGTTTTCGCTCTGGTCTTCCACATTCAACTTCGCAGTCTCGACATCCATCCTCGCGGCGCGATTCAAGGCGTGTGTCGCAAACAACTGCGTGACCGGCTGGTTGATGTAGGTGCGGCTGCTGTATGTGAAGTTCGCTCCCTGGTCGATGTGCAGGGTCTTCGCGGGCACCGGGCCCGTTCCCGGGTAAACTCCGAAGGAGCCGGCGGGAAGCACAATGCCTTCGCGGTTCGTCAGGTAGCTGGCATCGGAGCTGTTCGTAATCTTGGGTAGATACTGCGCTCGCGCCTTTTCCTTCTGTGCTTCGAAGTTTTTTACGTTTTCCCTTGCGATGCCTAGCTCCCTGTTATGCTGCAGGGCAAGGTCGATCGCCTGGCTCACGGTCAGGATGCGCTCGTCCGGAGCTGGCTGCACGGCGGTCGCCGGGTTTGGCGCTTCGATGGGAAACGAAGGCGTCTGCGCAGTCGAAGACCGCCCGAAAAAAAGCATAAGGCATGAGAAGCAAAGCGTGAGCGTGCTCGGGAACCAAGACTCAGGTAGTTCAGTTCGCCCGTGATGCATGCTGGCCGTCTTGTTGTTAGGGAAGTTCATTGCTTCCCCTTGCTAAGCTCGCGGAACTGCGGCTCGTAGCGCATACAGGCGATGAGAAGAAGACCGGCCACCAGCACCACGGCCTCAACGATGTAAGCGTCCGCAATGGAGAGGGTGAGCGATTGCACCTCGAGGCGGCCAGCCAGCGATGCACCAGCACGCTCGATGGACTTGGTCATATCGGACGTTTGCGAAGCAAGGACCGCTCCCGTGCCGAGCAACTGCTGTCCCGTCACTGTCCGGTCAATATTGATGAAGTCGGCGAGCACGTTGAAATGAAACTTGAAGCGTGCATACAGCAGATACCCCAGGGCCGCGGAAACGATCTCGCCGCCGAAAAGCCGGACGGTGTGGAACCAAGCGACCAAGGTCAGGGTCTGAATCTGGTTCTTGATCGCGCCCGAACTCACCAGATCGAGCACAATCGCGCCAATTAAACCGACGATCGCGATGGCTGCACCGATGCCGATCAGAAGCTCGGTGGGAAAGAAGTTCTCCCTCGACCACATCGACGTCAGTTCGTTGTCCCAAAGACAAGCCGCAGCGATCAGCGTGAACCCGAATGCCAATAGAAGACGGGTGTTCACATAGGCCATAAGAATTGCTGCAAGCACACCGAACAGCAACGACGGCAACGCCACCCACGCCAGCACGGAGCCAATCTGCAATGGGATCATTCGTTGCACCGTGGAAAGAAACGTGGGCACTAGTTGGGCCGAAGACAAGAGACTCGACCTCAGCACGCACATCGCTAGGCTGAGCAGCACGATGTTACGGGTAAAAATAAAGCGGAGGTTTACCAGGGAATTGGGTCGCAGCAGGTGGGTGACGATCGACGCTAGCAACAGGAACGAGCCGGCGCAGCCCAGCGCCACAATCAAGCCTGAGTTTTCCCAGTCGAGCCGGACTCCCTGGGTCAGCAGCAGAAACAGGCAGGTCAAGCCAAGACTTGCATATACGAAGCCTTGCCAGGTGGGCCGCAGCTTCTGGGTATCCACGCCGGCTGTGGAGTCGGGCGGCATACCGGCATACACCAGAAGCCACATTCCGAGAGCCATGAGGGCCGGCTGCCAATAGATCCAATGCCAGGAAAGATACTGCATGTAGAACCCTTCCAACAAACTTGCTACATGCAGCGAGGAAACGATATCGAAACCATAGGCGGCGAAGCCGAACAGAATGTACTGCTTTGGGAGGCTTCTTGCTACAAAGCTGAGCGTGAGCGGGTAAAAGGTGCCGCAGCCTAGGCCCGTGAGCGACAGCAGGACGAGAATGAGCGGATACCAAGTGGTGAACCCCAGCAAAAGTGCGGAGAACGCAACCAGCGGTGCGGAGATCAGGAGCACCTTTCGCGGACCGAGCAATCCACCCATATAGACCGTGAGCGGCCCAATGAACATCTGCCCCGCGTTGTACACGGCCCCTAACCAGGACGCCTGGTCCTTGCTCAGATGCTGTGCACCTTGCAAATCGGACGCACCGATGGCCACGAGCTGTCCTACAAAGACAGACGTGCTTAGCCCGATCATGACCGCGCCAATGCCAAGCCAGGGAGTCGCTTTCTTCTCGGGCGTGGCTTTTGTCGGGGTTGCACCCGCCTGTTCAACGCTCACCGCCGCGTACCTGAGGCATAGACATAGACCTCGGCGGAAAGGCCGGGCTGCAGCTGGCTGGCGGGAACATTCCCTGAATCGATCGAAATCTTTACCGGCAGCCTCTGCACCACCTTCGTGAAGTTGCCCGTCGCATTGTCCGGAGGAATGAGCGCCCCTGCGGCACCGCTCGCGGGAGCGATTTCCACCACATGACCACGGAAAGAAGCCGAAGGCATTGCATCGATGTGAATATCGGTTGCGTCGCCCACCCGCATGTCCGCGAGTTGCGTCTCCTGATAATTCGCCTCTATCCAGCTGTCCCCCTCCACCAGGGAAATGATTTCAACACCTGGCGAAACCAGCTGGCCGGGGAAGACCTTGCGCTGGCCGACCCGGCCTCCCATGGGCGCGTAAACGCTCGTGTAGTTGAGTTGCACTTGCGCGTTCGCCACGGCCGCCTGCCTTTGCCGGATGTCCGCGCGGAAGTCTTCATCCTTGCTGTTCAGCAGCTGCAGCGAACGCTGGTTGCCGAGCAGCGTGGCACGGGCTTGCTGCACCGCTGCGGACGCTTTTCTTTCATCGCTTATTGCGCCATCCAGCATGGCATGCGCGCGCCGGTTGTTGGCCACGGTCTTCTCCAGGGTCTGGCGCGTAGTTGCATTTTCCGCGTAAAGGGCTTCTTGCCTAGTGCGTTCCTCGTCCGCTTGAACTACATCTGCCTTTGCGGAAGTGACATTAGCCGCTGCCGCATTGTCAGCCTCTACGGCTTCCTGAACCTGGTGCTCCGCTGTTGCAATGTTGGCCCGTTGCACCTGCTTCTGCACCTGATTGTCATTCAGAGCCGCTCTTGCGGCGTCCAGGGCCGACTCGGCCTGCTGCAGCTGCGCACGGTAATCTGTGTCGTCGAGTCGTGCGATAAGCTGGCCGGCTTGTACGGTCTGGTAGTCGTTCACGTTCAACTCACGCAGCGTGTCTGAGATGCGGGTGCTCAAGGGCACGATGTTGGCGTGTACGTAGGCATCATTGGTCTTCTGTGTGCCCGCGCTTGCATGCCAAAATACCCAGCGGTGAGCGATGACAGCCAGAAGGACGGCGGCCGACAGAATGACCAACGTAGGCACAAGAAAGGTGCGCACCCTAACATTCACGGCCAGCCACCCCTCTCAGTCGCATAAAGGGATAATGACATCTATGCACTTCGCAAAGAGGTGAGCGCCGGTTAGCTAACAGTTAGGTAGCGAACGGCAGTCACGCTCCGAATGGTAGCTTCAGCTTCCCTACCGTTTGCCCGTAGAAGCTTGTTTTGCGGAGGTCTGCAAACTTGGGGTCAGCCTGCACCCAGCAGAGCTGTGGTTCTGCTTGAGCAACCGCGGCTTCAAGCAGGCTGCGGCAAGCCTCCTCCTCCCGCAGAGCTCCGCAAAGCCGCGCCTGGTAGATTCGGCTCACCGGAGCGCTTTGGCTGAGAAGTTGAAAACGATTGGCCAATGTCTGCGCCCTCTTTATCTCACCCGCGAGAGCGAGGATGGCAGCAATGTCCGTAACGACGCCACTGGCTTCATCCGCATCGCGCAGGAGATCATCGGCTAGCGTCATCGCTTCCGATTTACGTCCCATCTGCAAGAGTAATTCGGCTCTGAAGAGGAGGACCTGTTTCGGTGTGCGCCCATAGTGGCGTTCTTCAGAGAGCGTCGGTGACGGATCGCTGGAGCGCCACGTCAGATATTGTAGTCGCGCAGTGCAGACACGCTGCCTGCAAGAGAACGGATCCACGCGCCGAGCTTCCTGCAACTGTATCTCTGCCTCTTCAAATCGTCCCTGCGACATGAGCAGGTCGGCATATACGTGGCGAATGGCAGGGCTCGCTCTCCTCATGAGAGCAGAATGAAAGGCCTCCTCTGCACCGTGCCACCTATGCTCCAGCGCCAGGGAACATCCCATTGCGGCATGAGCTTCGGCCATCTCCGGATCGAGCTGTAACGCTCGCTCGGCAGCTTCCTTTGCTTTACGCACGTAAGCCGGTGGCGAGTTCTCCCCAAGAAGCGCTAGAGCGTAATGACACTGCACAATGCCACACTGAATCCGCGCGGAAGTAGATAAACGTGGTGCAAGATTGTTGAACCTGATAAGTGCGCCTCGAATGGAGGAGGAAGTACCTTTGTCCAAGAGCTCCTCCGCGCTGATCATCTCTGGGAATTCTGCGAGACAAACAGAGGGGACTCTTGTTTGCATACCGCGCAGAACAGATTCCTGCGGCGCAATCCGGGCCATAAGGGCCGACGCCGTCTGCTCCTCGAGAACGAGCAAGTCGCTGCCATTCGCGCTAAAATCGATCCGCTCCGACCACGTCTCAAGCCCAGAAGGGTGGACCCCGGTCACAGAGACTCGAACATGCTCCGCATTTTTCCGCACACTACCGGTGATAATCTGATCGGCATTCACCATGGCGCTCAGCAAGCCGATATCCTGAGTTTCGGATTGCACTGCAGCCACGGATTGCGGCGCGACGACCCGGCATCCGTCCGTTGAGGATATACAAAAGACAAGGTCATCCGTAATTCCCGCAGCGATCGCAGCCGCGATGGGATCGTCATCCTCATGCCTGAACGGAAGAACTGCGATCGTTATGCCTGGAAGCACCCTGTCTAAGAAAGCGCTCAACCGCAAAGGAGATGTTGTGCTCTCCTTTTCAGCTTTGCCGCTCCAGCGGAACACTGGCTGGTAGCTGCCATTCCGATAGTAGATGAGCACTCCATCCTCAAGGCCCTCCGTCGCATAATATTCTTTAAGCTTATTTCGAAGACGCTTGGCCTCGGTACGCACGATCGAATCCTGGCTGGGATGGTATGGGGGCCTGCGATCGTAGACCTCTGTACCGATGACGTACTCCTTGAGCGTCTCACCCTCCCCTCGCAACGCGACCTCCACCGTGTACCGCAAAAACCGGCAGAGACGAGAGGAGTTCTTGAATGTCGCGCTTCCGCAGAGCCGTTCAAGTTGGGCCGCTACGGCATCACTGCGAACTTCACCTGTTGTCTCGTCCACACCGCACCCCGAAATGTGAATTGAATAAAAAGCCGCCTGCCGAAGCTTGTGCAACGATAATCTGCCAAGTGTTCGATTATAAAGGCGGAAACACACTTAGCGTCTGTCTTGCACCCTCATCTCTGAGCACACCTTGCCTCCCACGCGCTCGCCTTCGCTTTGGCATTCACAGCAGCTTCTGAGGCAAGCCTGAAGGTCATCCCGAACGGCGCTCCCAAGGATATCTGGGCTCGATGCGCTCAACCTAACGGTTAGCTAACACTTCCTCACTTTCGTCGTCCAGACTCTGCTCTTACTATCAAAACTTCGCTGGCTCCGCTTCGGCGGGAAACCCTCTGCGGAGACGCTTACGCACTTCAAACTTCGGTTGCTGATGCTAGGAATCGTGACGAAACTCGCCCGCACACGCGCTCCAAAGGGTCGTGAGGACAAGAACTTCGCCTTGCAGAGGGCCGCACAAGGATCGATATACAACGCAGGTCTACATCGGGAGCACGCGTGCAGATTGCAATGGTAGGTCTTGGGCGGATGGGGTCCAACATGGTGCGCCGCCTAATCAGGGGCGGTCACGAGTGTGTTGTCTACGACAACAGCCGAGACACGATACATCGGTTGGCGGGCGAAGGCGCAAAAGGAGCTTCGTCGCTCAAGGACATGGTGTCGAAGCTGAACTCGCCGCGCGTCGTCTGGTTGATGGTCCCTGCAGGCGTTGTCGATCAAACGGTGGGCGAGTTGCTCCCGCTACTTGAGGCCAAGGACATCATCATCGATGGCGGAAACTCACACTACGTGGACGACCTTCGCCGCGCGAAGACGGTAGGCACCGCAGGCGTCAAGTGGGTCGACGTGGGGACGAGCGGAGGCGTGTTCGGACTTGAGCGCGGCTACTGCATGATGATCGGTGGAGAGGATGAGCCCGTACAGTACCTGGATCCGATCCTTAAGACGCTGGCCCCCGGCAGGGGTGCCATCGACCGCACTCCTGGGAGAGACAAGGCCGCACCGAGCACGGCGGAGGACGGATACCTGCATTGCGGCGACCCGGGCGCTGGACATTTTGTGAAGATGGTCCACAACGGGATCGAGTACGGGATCATGGCTTCCTATGCCGAAGGTTTGAACATCCTGAAGCATGCGAACGTCGGCAACACAAAGGAAACGTTTGACGCGGAGACCGCACCGCTGCGCGAGCCGGACAACTACAAGTACGACGTGAAGATTTCCGAGATCGCCGAGGTATGGAGGCGCGGAAGCGTCATAGCCTCGTGGCTGCTCGATCTCACCGCCGCTGCACTTGTGGCATCGCCAGATCTCGAGGACTACAGCGGGCGGTTTCCGACTCGGGCGAAGGCCGCTGGACGGCGATTGCGGCCATCGACGAAGGTGTGCCGGCCGACGTGTTGAGCGCTGCCTTGTTTGCGCGGTTCACGTCGCAGAACAATGCCGCCTTCGCAAATAAATTGCTGTCTGCCATGCGCTTCGAGTTCGGCGGGCACCAAGAAAAGAAGGAAAGCTGATATGAGCAAACAAGATAGTCGGCCACCCCTTAATCCGTGTGTGCTCACGATCTTTGGCGCAAGCGGAGACCTCACCAAGCGGCTGCTTCTTCCGTCGATCTACAACTTGGTCCAGAGCGGCTTCCTTGATGACAGGTTTTGTCTCGTGGGCGTGGCCCAGGAGGACTGGACGGATGAGATCTTTCGTGACCACGTTCGGCAATCCGTGAAACAGTTCTGGGGAGCTGGTGCCGATCAAAACACGGTGGACTGGCTTGTCTCGAGAGCCCACTATCAGTCCGCGAACTTTGGAGAGCCCGCGTCCTTTGGCAAGCTCAAAGATCGGATCGCAACACTCGAAAAGGAGCAGCAAGCGCCTGCCAACCGGGCCTTTTATCTTGCAGTAGCTCCTAAATTCATCGGAAATATCGCTGCGCAGCTTGCGCGCGAGGGTCTCTTAAGCGAAGAAAACCATCGCTGGCGCCGTCTGGTGGTGGAAAAGCCCTTCGGTAATGATCTTGCCTCGGCATGCGATCTAAATGCGTCCTTGCACAAGTCTCTGCGCGAAGAGCAGATCTACCGCATCGATCATTTTGCCGGAAAAGATGCAGTTCAGGATCTCGTGGTGTTCCGCTTTGCCAATGCCTTTGCGGAGCCGCTCTGGAACAGATCCCTGATCTCGAACGTCCAGATCACGGTGGCGGAGACCGTTGGCGTGGAGGGTCGTGCCGGTTATTACGAAAATGCCGGTGCACTGCGCGACATGGTTCCGAATCACTTGGCTGAGCTGCTTTCCCTGATCGCCATGGAGCCGCCCGTCTCCTTGAGCGCGAAGCATCTGCGTGAAAAGCAGGTCGAGGCGCTCGCCTCCCTACGCAGACCGAAGCCGGAAGAAGTGGCGGCCGATGCTGTGCGTGCGCAGTATGGCCCGGGTGCAATGGACGGGAAGAACGTCATCGGGTACCGGCAAGAGCCAGGAGTTCAGCCCGACTCGTCGAGGGAAACCTTCGTCGCACTTCGTGTGGAGTTCGACAACGGGCGCTGGGCGGGCGTGCCGTTTTATCTGCGAACTGGTAAGCGACTCCAGAAAGCGAAAACGGAGATCGCGGTCACGTTTCGCAAACCTCCCTCCAAGCTGTTTCAGGTGAGCGAGGGTAGCAAGAGCCTTTCCAATCAGATGGTCTTTACTCTTCAGCCTGCGCCGGCCATCGCCTTGGAAATCGCCGCCCGTGCTCCGGGGATAGGATCCGTTGTCAATCAGCAGGCGATGTCGTTTCAGTTCGCCCAGGGCCCGTTTGGCGAGCATGTGAAGGGATACGAGCGGTTGTTGCACGACGTGATGATAGGAGATCCAACTCTGTTCCAGCAGGCCGAGTTTGTCGAGCAAGGCTGGCGCCTAGTGCAACCGATGCTCGATGCCTGGAACGGTTCGGCAGAGGACCTGCAGTTCTACGCGGCTGGTTCCGCAGGCCCGCAGGCTGCCGACGCTCTGCTTGCGGCTACGGGCAACTCCTGGCGCCCGCTGGAGGATGCGTGAAGGTTCTAGCGATCGACATCGGCGGCACCCACGTGAAGTTCCGCACGCCGGCACAGCCGAGCACTTGCAGCTTTGCTTCAGGGCCCAAAATGGGGCCGAAAGCCATGGTGAAAGCTGTTCTTGCCGAGACCCGCTCCTGGAAGTTCGATCATGTGGCGATCGGCTATCCCGGGCCCGTAGTGCACGACAAGCCCTTGCTTGAGCCGTTCAACCTGGGCGAAGGTTGGGTCAAGTTCGATTGGAATACAGCTTTTGGCGAACGTCCGATTCGTATGCTGAATGACGCAGCAATGCAAGCCTTGGGAAGCTACAACGGGGGCCGCATGCTGTTTCTTGGACTTGGAACAGGCCTCGGCTCTGCAATGGTCGTAGAGGGCATTGTTGAGCCGATGGAACTGGCGCACTTGCCTTGGAAAAAAGGCAAAACCTATGAAGAATGCCTGGGTCTGAAAGCGTTGAAACGCAACGGGAGAAAGACGTGGACCAAGCACGTTCTCCGCGTGGTCGCCGATCTGTCCCAAGCACTTGAGAGTGACTATGTCGTTCTAGGCGGAGGAAATGCCAAGTTGATCGAGAAGCTCCCGAAGCAAGTTTCTCTGGGCAGTAATGAGAACGCCATCCTTGGCGACTTTGCGGTTTGGAAGGATGCGCTCAATTTAAAGCCAAGCCAGGGAAAGCGGATGGCACGCATTTGAGCCCCCAAGCCTTGGAATGAATGCCGTGAGTACTTGGTGAACTGATGTTGTCAGGAGAAAACATGATTGAGGATAGCGGTCGCAAACGCGTACTGATTGTGGGGGCAGGGTTTGCCGGCCTTCATTGTGCTCAGCAGCTTGCTTCCGTGGACGAAGTCGAGATCACCCTGCTGGACAGGAACAACTATCAGCAGTTCCAGCCGCTGTTGTATCAGGTCGCCACCGGCGCGCTGACGCCCGACAATGCAGCCTTCAACCTGCGAGACGTCTTCCGTTCTCAGCAGAACGTAACGGTCCGGATGGGTACGGTTGTCTCCGTTGACCTGAGCACAAAAACCGCCGTCACGAAAGAAGGAGATACCTACACCGGGGATTACATCGTACTGGCAGCCGGCGCTCAGGCCAACTTCTTCGAGGTACCGGGTGCGGATACATTGGCGTTCCCGATGTACTCCCTGCAGGATGCAGAGCGCCTTCGCTCGCGCCTCCTCGAACTTCTCGAAGCCGACGCGCGTTCGGGCGGGCATACCGGTTCGCAGTTGAAGTTCGTCGTTGTCGGCGGCGGCGCAACCGGAGTGGAGACGGCAGGAGCGATCGCCGACATCCTGCAGCGGGCAACGACCCACCTTTACCCCGATCTGGATATGACAAGTGCTTCGGTGACCATCGTGGATCGAGGGCAGCACCTGCTTGCGCCGTTCACGGGGGAGTCACAGGCTTATGCCTCGAAGATCTTGCAAGACCGTGGTGTAGTTCTCCAGATGGAAAGCTCCGTTTCAAAGATCACTGAATCAGGGATTGTACTTTCGGATGGAACGACGCTTCCGGCGTCACTGGTGATCTGGGCAGGAGGCCTCATGGCGGCAGATCTGTCGGCAAGAACAGGCCTACCTCA
>CAXTRZ010000037.1:0-14147 GCA_964246715.1 uncultured Acidobacteriaceae bacterium
GTAGCGGCGAGGGGCAGCAGACAGGACAGCACTGCCGGAAGCGTGATGCGACAACGGGCCGTTGAAACTACCATCGGGTGAGACCTCTAGGCAGGAAGAGTGCAGCAGTCGGTTGGGTGCGGGGGTGCTTGTGGATGAGATTACTCGCACGAGGTCCAAACGGGAGAAAAGTTTTTGGAGAGTTTCAGCCCTGAGTCGAAGGGATGAGGAGGAGGGAGATGGCGTCACGGTGCAAGGCATCGGCGGCGCACCGGCGGACTCTGAGTGTCGCGAAACTTTCCGCGCATCACTTCCATCTGGATCTCCATGCGGCGGGCTGGTACGCTCAGCTTGCACATCAAGGGTGCACCCCATCCGCGGAAAGGGACTATCCCGCCTTTTGCTTCGCCGCTCCACGACAACCCACTCTCTTCTCGTCCGGCGCAGCGGATCGCGGACATTTAAAGAAGGAGTGAGCCATGTCCGTTCGTGAACTTCCCCTGCGTCCCAACCTGGAACATCTGAAGCATCAAGCGCGCACGCTGCTGCGCGAGGCGCAGGCCTCCGACGCCGGCGCCCAAGCGCGCTTTGCGCCCTCTAACGTCACCGCCGCGCCGAAGCTCGCCGACGCGCTGCATGTCATCGCGCGCGAGTACGGCTTCGACAGTTGGCCCGCGCTCAAGCTGCACGTCGAGACCGGGTCCGCGCCGCCCGCCGAGGCTCTTTCAACTGCCGTCAAGGCGAACGACGCGGCGCGTGTGCGCGATGTGCTGAGACGCTATCCGGCGCTGAGAGCGGAGCTCCATGAGCCGTTGCCCAACTACAGCTTCGACACGCCCGCACTCGTCGCTGCCGTACAAAAGGAAAACCGCGCGATGATCGACGCGATGCTCGACGCCGGGGCGGATGTGAACGTGCGGACGCGCTGGTGGGCAGGCAGCTTCGGCGTTCTCGACTGCGCCGGCCCCGAGCTTGCGGAGTACCTCATCGGTCGCGGCGCGACGGTCGATATCCATGCGGCGGCGCGGCTGGGCAAGGTCAATCGCATCCGCGAGTTGCTGGCGCAAGACCCGCAGGCCGTGCATGCGCGTGGAGGCGACGGACAGTTGCCGCTGCACGTCGCGGCGACGGTTGAGATCGCCGCGCTGTTGCTGGAGGCTGGAGCCGACATCCATGCGCGCGACATCGACCACGAGTCCACGGCCGCGCAGTACCTGGTGTCGGTCCAGCCGCGGCGGCATGAGGTCGTCCGCTTTCTGCTCTCGCGCGGAGCCGAGAGCGACATCCTGATGGCGTCCGCGCTCGGCGACCTTGCACTGGTGGAGCGTATCCTCAACGACGATCCGGACACGATCCGCACCACCGTCACCGAACGCTTCTTTCCCAAGCGCGATCCACGATCGGGCGGAAGCATCTATAACTACGGCTTCGGCTGGACCAAGTCGCCGCACATGCTTGCACGCGAGTTTGGGCACCCTGAGATCTTCGCGCTGCTGATGCAGCGCAGCCCCATCTGGCTGAGGCTGATCAACGCCGCCGAAGCGGGAGATGGGGCGTCTTTCGAGCGCATTCTGGCCGGGCATCCGCAGGCGATCCGGAGGCTCCCCGGAAACTCTGCGCGCTACCTCATCGGCGTGGCCACGCGGAACAATACGCAGGCGCTGCAGATGCTGCTCGCCGCAGGCTGGCCGGCAGATCCTGTGATGGAGACGGGGCAGACCGCGCTGCACTTCGCCGCATGGCACGGCAACGCGGAGGCGGTGCGCGACCTGCTCGCACATCAGGCGTCCGTGCAGGCGGTTGAGACCGAGCACGGCGGCACGCCGCTCGGCTGGGCGCTGCATGGATCCCAAAACAGTTGGCACCGGCATACGGGCGATTACCCAGCGACGGTGCGGGCGCTGCTGGCCGCGGGCGCGGATGCGGCGCTGCTGCCAGAGCCGCTGGAGGCCACGGATGAGGTACTCGAGGTCATTCGCCGGCTTCCCTCCTGACGCTCAGGGTGACGCCGCGTTTGCGGCCATTCATGTGCCAGTAAGATTTCTCGCTTTGCATCTGGGCGCAAAGTCGTTACATTGAGGTCAATCAAGAAAAACAGATCGGCTCCTTTTGCCTGTCTCCCCGCGTCTCGGCGATCTTTGCCGCTGCAGACGATCTGCGCCCGCCCGCCGTCTGCCTTGGATGGCGCGGAACCACTGTCCGCTGAATGTCCCGAAAGGATCTGGATGAGCTTCACGCAGCGCTTGCGTACGTTCTGTCTCGCATGTTGTCTTCCGCTTGCGGCCGCCGCCCTGCACGCGCAGTTACCGGCACCGGCATCCGTGCTGGGCCATACGCCGGGCGACGACTTCTACCTGGCGAGCTATGAGGATGCGGTGAAGTACTTCCACGCCATGGCGGCGGGCTCCGACCGCATGAAGATGTTTACGGTGGGCAAGAGCACGCAGGGCCGCGACATGGAGGTGGGGGTGATCTCGTCGCCCAGGAACCTGGCGCGGCTGGATGAGTACAAGCGCAACGCGCGGCAACTCGCCACGGCGGAGAACCTGACGGACGAGCAGGCGCATGCCCTGGCGCGGGAGACCAAGGTCATCGTGCATATTGACGGCGGGCTGCACTCGTCTGAAGTGGCGGGCGGTCAACACTCGATTACGCTGGCCTACAAGCTGCTCTCCGCCAAGAACGATCCGGAGGTCGATGCGATCCTCGAGAACGTGATTCTGGTGCTGTGGCCGACGTTGAATCCCGATGGGCAGGACATGGTCGTCAACTGGTACCGGCAGAATCTCGGCTCGGCCTATGAGGTTGCGCCGCTACCGTGGCTGTATCAGGAGTACGTCGGGCACGATAACAACCGCGACGGCTTCATGCTGAACATGAAGGAAGAGCAGGTAGTCGTGAAGGCTGAGCTGGAGTATAGCCCGGTCATCTTCTACTGCCAGCACCAGACCGCGCCCTTCCCGGCGCGCATCTGGATTCCGCCCTTTGCCGACCCCATCTCCAGCAACGTGAGCCCGTATGTGCGGAGCTGGCTGAACGTCATCGGCACCAACATGACGGCTTACCTGGACCAGCACAACATGCCCGGCGCCATCCATGAGACGCGCTTCGACAACTGGTATGCGGGCTTCACCGACTGGGCCGGCGTCTTCCGCAACGAGATCTCCTTCTTTACCGAGACCGCGCTCTACCGCTACGCCACGCCGCGCTTCTACACGGTCGATGAGTTCCCCAAGGAGTACCAGGACCTGCGCGCGTTGACCATGTACACCACGCCTTGGGCCGGTGGCTGGTGGCGGCTGCGCGATGCAGTCGATTACATGGTCGCCGGGTCGATGTCCGTGCTGGACCTTGCGGCGAAGAACCATGAGGCGTTGCTCTACAACCGCTACCAGGCGGCGCGCGACAGCATCCATCGCAAGGAGCCGCCGTATGCGTATGTCATCAGCGACAAACAGGCGGATGTGCCCGAGGCCGGGCTGCTGGCGCAGAAGATGATCGACAACGGCCTGGATGTGTACCAGACCAGGGCCGGCTTCCACGCAAACGGCATCGAGTACCCGGCGGGGTCGTGGGTCATTCCGATGGACCAGCCGTACTCGGCCATGGCGAAGGAGTTGTTTGAGCGCCAGGTATATCCCGCAGCCGCGACGGGCGAGACGGCATCCGGCGCGCACCTGCCGTATGACATCACGGGCTGGACGCTGCCGCTGCAGATGGGCGTTGCGGTCGACGCCGTCACCGATCCGCTTGAGCCCGCGTCGCGCGCGCTGCTGATGAAGGTCGCGGAGGTGAAGCTGCCGGAGGCGAGCGTTGCGGGCGAAGGCAATACGTTCGCGATCAGTCACAAACCGAACAACGCCTTCCAGGCCGTGAATGAGGCCCTGGCCGCGGGCGGCACGGTGAGCCTGAGCGTGGAGCCGGTGAAGACAGCGGAAGGCATGGAGCACGGCGCGTTCGTCGTTAGCGGGCTGAGCCGTTCGGCTGTGTCCGCGATGACGGCAAAACACTCGATCGGCGCCGTCGCTCTGAGCGCCGCGCCCGCGCATTCGATTCCGCTGAAGCGCGCTCGCGTGGGGCTCTATCGCCCATGGAATCCTTCAATCGATGAGGGCTGGACACGCTGGATTCTGGAGAACTATCACTTCGAGCCCAAGAGCCTTTACAACGCGGATATCCGCTCCGCGGGCCTGCGCAGCCGGTATGACGTCATTATCCTGCCGGACATGAACAGCAATCAGCTGATGAACGGCTTTCGTGTTGGCTCCGTGCCGGGCCAGTACGCGGGCGGCATCGAGCGCAACGGCGTCAGCAACCTGCAGGAGTTCGTGCAGGCTGGCGGGACGCTGATCGCCTTCAACCAGGCCGCATCCAGCCTGATCCCGCTCATGTCGCTGCCGGTAAAGAATGTGCTGCAGGACCTTGGCAACGACAAGTTCTTCTGTGCCGGCGCGCTGCTGCGAGTCGAGGCCGTGCATCCCGAATTGCCGGCCAACTTCGGCGTGCCTGCTTCGCCGGTGGTGATGTTTGAGCGCGGCCCGGCCTTTGAGACGTTGCCCGGCTTCAAGGGCGCGGTGCTCGCCCGCTATCCCAAACAGGAGGATTCGCTGGAGAGCGGCCTCATCCTCCACTCTGAGCTGCTGCATGACAAGATCGCCGCGCTGCAGCTCTCCTATGGCAAGGGCCGCATTTTGCTCTACGGATTCAAGCCGCAGCATCGTGGACAGGCGCACGGCACCTATCGCTATCTGTTCAACGAACTGTACCAATACGACGATCCGCCCATGCCCGCGGAGGCAAATCCCACGCCACCCGCTGCCGCTACACCCGCTGAACCCGCCGTTGCGCCGGCAACACCACCGGCAACCAAACGTAGCGGCGCCGAGCACTAGACGCAGAGGAACAACTCGCGCTCATGACTTTTCCCTGTAGTCCTTTTCCTGGAGGTTTCGCCCGATGTTGACACGAAAGCTGCTTGCGCCCGCCTCACTCGCACTGATTGCCTTCAGCGCCTCTGCCCAGAACTCCACGACCTCCGTCCGCGGCGTCGTCACCGACCCCACCGGCGCCATCATCTCCGGCGGCACCGTCACGCTCACCGACGTCAACTCGCAGGACGTGCTGACCGGCGTCGTCGGCAAGAATGGCGAGTACAGCTTCTACCAGGTGAAGCCGTCCACGTACAAGATCGAGGTCGCCGTCGCCGGCTTCAACACGCTGGAGCAGACCACCGAACTGCTCGTCAGCCAGCCCGCCACCATCAACTTTAAGCTCACGGTCGGCGCCGCCGCGGAGACGGTTGAAGTCTCGGCGGCTGCCTCGCTTAACTTCACCGACGCGACCATCGGCAACGCCATCAGCAACGCGCAGATTGAGACGATGCCCATCGACTCGCGTAACGTCGCCGACCTGCTGAGCCTGCAGCCGGGCGTGCTCTACTTTGGGGACAACAACAGCGCCAGCAATCCCGCTGCGCAGACCGATAGCCGCTTGGGCGCGGTCGCTGGCGCGCGCTCCGACCAGGGCAACATCACGTTAGACGGCATCGACAACAACGACCAAACCTTCGGCTATGCCTTTACCGGCGTGCTGCGCGCCACCATCGACTCCACCGAAGAGTATCGCGTGACCACCGCCAACGCCAATGCCGACGCGGGTCGCTCCTCCGGCGCGCAGGTCACGCTGGTGACCAAGACCGGCACCAACAGCTTCCACGGCAGCCTGTATGAGTACTACCGCAATAAGTATTTCGCCGCGAACGACTGGTTCAATAAGCGATCTCAGATTGGCAGCGGCTTGCCCAACAAGACACCGCAACTCACCCGCAACACCTTTGGCGGCACCATCGGGGGTCCCATCAAGAAGGACAAGCTCTTCTTCTTCTTCAACTATGAAGGCCAGCGTACCCGCGAATCCAGCCCCGTCACGCAAGAGGTTCCAACCGATTCCTATCGCGCCGGCAACATCCTGTACAAGGACACCAAGGGTAACATCCAGACCCTCACCCCAGCTCAGGTTGCTACACTCGATCAGCCGTGTCTCGCGGCCGGGGTCTGCACCACGCCGGGGCCCAGCGCAGCCATCCTGGCTTACTTCGCACAGCTCCCTCACGCGAACGGCACCTTGCTCGGTGACGGGCTGAATGAGGGCTCCTACCAGTTCTCCTCGGCCGCCCCCTACACCCACAACACGTCCATCCTGAAGTTCGACTGGACCCCCGGTTCAAAGCACCGGCTCTTCGTCCGCGGCAACCTGCAGAAGGATGTCATCAACGGCACGCAGCAGTTCCCCGGACAGCCTGCCGCCAGCGCGACGCTCGACAACACCAAGGGCATCGCTGCCGGCGACACCTGGACCCTCAAGCCGAACATCGTCAACGACCTTCGCTACGGCTACATTCGTCAGGGGTTCGGTACGGTCGGGCAGGGAGTCGGTGCATACACCGATGTTCGCTTCATCGCCACCCCCACCGCCGAGACGCGGAATACCATCCGCAGCGTGCCCATTAACACCATCACAGATACGTTGAGCTATACCAAGGCCAGTCACTCCATCCAGATCGGAGGGACATGGCGGCTCGTCCACAACAACTCCCGTACGGATGCCAACTCGTTCAATGTGGGCAGCACAAATCCACAGGGCCTCACCACAAACGGGCTGCCCAGCCCGGCCCTTCTCGGATTGAATCCGGTTGTCGGCAGCTTCGCCAGCAACTACCTCAATGCGTACGGCAACCTGGTCGGCGCCGAGTCCTCACTTACGCAGAACGTCAACTATCAGGTCACCTCCCCGACCAGCGGAGTACTTCTTCCGCAGGGAGCTCCCGTCGTCCGCGCCTTCGTCAACAATGAGTTTGAATACTTCCTGCAGGACTCCTGGCGCGCCACCTCCAAGCTCACCCTCACCTTCGGCCTTCGCCACAGCATCCTGCAGGTGCCGTATGAGAGCCACGGCCAGTCCGCCGCGCCTACCCTCGACACCCACTCCTTCCTGCTTCAGCGCGCCGCCGCCGCTGCGCAGGGCCAGGCGTATGAGCCCGCGCTCTCGTTCGCCCCCAATGGACCCCTTTATGGCAAGCCCGGCTACTGGACCAAGGATAAGGCGGATATTGCTCCGCGCTTCGCCATCGCGTACGCCGTCAACAGCAAGACCTCCATCCGCGCCGGAGCCGGCATGTACTACGATCACTTCGGCCAGGGTGTTATCAATGGATTCAACTCGAAGGGCTCCTTCGGCCTCGCCTCCAGCATCCCCAGTCCGCTCGGTAAACTCTCTCCGGAGAACGCCCCGCGCTTCGTCAACCGGACCACCCCTCCCGCCATTACCGTGACCACCCCAGCCGCCACTCAGGCCTTCCCTTACACGCCTCCAACCTCGAACTTCAGCATCTCGGCTGGAATCGATAACAAGATCAAGACGCCATACTCCGAGGTCTTCAATCTCTCGATCCAGCGCTCCCTCCCCGGAGGCTTCACCTTTGAGGCCGATTACGTCGGCCGCTTTGGCCGGCGTCTCGTGCAGCAGCTCGATCTCGCCACACCGGTCAACCTCGTCGATCCCGCCTCCGGTACAAGCTACTTCCAGGCCGGAGCACAGCTCGCAGCCATGGTGGACGCCAACGCGATAGCCGATGCCACGAAGACCACCTACAAGACCGCCGTCCCATCCATCGCGTACTTCGAGAATCTGTTTCCTCAGATGAAGAACCTTGTCATCCGAAACGCCGCCGGAACCGTGACCTACGACGGGACCGGGCTCTCCGCCACCCAGAACATCTATAACCGGGAATACACCACCTACCGCAGCGTGCTCGGGGAGTCCACCGCGCTCGCCGATCTGGACTTCTACTGCAACTACGGCTGCCCGGCCAACGCACCGCAGAACCGCTTCTTCCAGGGTCAGTTCTCCTCGCTGTACGCACAGTCGACCATCGGCTCCTCGTCCTACAACGCCGGCCAGTTCGTGCTCCGCCACCCGCTCTCGCACGGCTTCCAGAGCGACCTGAGCTATACGCTCGGCAACTCCATCGACTTGGGTTCGGACACGGAGCGCGACAGCTTCGCGCTTGGCGGTGTCAGCGGCTACATCACCAACGCCTTCAACCCGGCGCAGTCGCGCGGCGTCTCGGACTTCGATACACGCCACCTCATCACCTTCACCGGCTCCTACGTGCTGCCCTTCGGCAAGGGCCAGGCCTTCGGCACGCACGTGGGCCGGCTTACGGATCTCGCCATCGGCGGCTGGCGGCTGGCCTCGATCACGCGCTGGACCAGCGGCCTGCCCTTCTCGCTCTCAGAAGGCGGCTACACGACCGACTGGGAGATCGGTAGCTACGCCGTCAAGACCGGCTCCTTCAGCGCCAACACGCAGGGCAGCGCAACCCGCGCTCCCAACGCCTTCGGCACCACGCTCGCCTCCGCCATCAACACATCCGTCTCCACCGGAAGCCCGCTGGAGCGCCTCCCGTATCCCGGTGAGGCGGGCCAGCGCAACAACTTCCGCCGCGATGGCTACTTCGGCGCGGACGCCAGCCTGACCAAGCCCTTCAAGTTCACGGAAAGTCAGCAGGTGCAGTTCGCCTGGGAGGTCTTCAACATCTCCAACTCAGTCCGCTTCAACATGCTGACCAGCAACACAACGAGCACAAATCTCGGCAACTTTAGCTCCACCCTCACCACCTCGCGCCGCATGCAGTTCTCCCTCCGCTACCAGTTCTAAATGGAAGAACTCCCGCGCACCGGCAAAGACGCGGGAGCTCTTTACCCTTGTGCGGAATAGCTTGAAAATGGCTTGATGCGGGACCTCAACGGCAGTGCGAACCGGCATTCCGAACACAGGGACCGGACACGGCAAACCCTCTGCGTCAAGCGCTCTTCCTAGCATGAATCACCTGTTAATTTTGGTAGCGTTACCGGGGCTCGAACCTGGACTTTTCGCCTTGAGAGCAGGCGCGAGAGCCTTCCTGGGCCTCAACGGGACTGCGAGGTAATGCAGGCTAACGCACACATAACGCGCAACTTAGCTCTTATAGGCCCAAATGCGCCATTCTGCATTTTCGTGCAGTTAGCGGTACAGATGTATCCCTAAAGTATCCCCCGAACGAGCTAAGCTCGAACTAGCTGGCGATGAGTTCCAGCTCGGAGGCGAAGAGTTATGGCAAGGCCCTTCAAGAAGGAAGCCGGGGTTTACGAAAAGACTCCAGGGTCAGGGATCTGGTACATCCGCTATCGTGCCGGGAAGGTTCTGGTGCGTAAGAAGGTTGGCTCCAGACAGGCCGCAAAGGATGAACTCGCCACGATCAGGGGTGATCGTGCATCCGGTAAGGCCATCCCTACGTCAGCGAAGGGATACATCGCCCAACGTCGTCAAGTTGCCGGTGAGAACGGTTCGCTCACTGTCGCCCAGCTCTGTGACGAGTACATGGTCCTCGTAGAGGCTCCTGACAACCCTCTAGGGCTAAGAGACACTGTGAACCCGAGGCAGCGCGTAAGCGTCATCAAGGAGGCGTTTGGGGACCACATCGCAGAAAGCATCCTAGGCTATGAGGTCGAAGACTGGCTACGGTCTCTGAAGCGCAAGGCGGGAACTCTGAATAGGTACAAGAGCACGTTCTCAACCCTGTACCTTGAACCTCTGAAGAGAGGCCGAGTGAGACATAACCCTATTCGGAGCGTTCCCCACTTCACCGTCACGGATCAACCTACTCGCTGGCTCCGTCCTGAAGAGGAGACCCGTCTGAGAGCTGTTTTACAGCGTTGGATAGATGCCTGCCCCGAGCATCACCGGCTCACCCGTCTTTTCATGCAATGTCACCCTATTGAGCTGACGGTCGCACTTGGAACAGGTCTCAGGAAAGGCAGTCAGTACAAGATGCGTTGGGGCCATGTCGATTTCGAGTTCCGACAGTTTGTTCTGCCCGGCTCAATCGCCAAATCGGGTAAGGAACTCCATATTCCGATGATCCAAGATGTCTACGATGCTTTACGTGAGTTGCAGGCGATTCAAGCAGAGATTCACTCTATCCAGCAAGAGAATGCCGCTAAGGACGGTTCCTGGCCGTCAAGGATGGTAGCTGACGGTCGAGTCTTCCTGATCGCAGAGAATAAATGCCGCAATCAAAGAAGCGGGCATCCTGAACTTCCGTTGGCATGATCTCAGGCATACGTTTGCCAGCCGTCTCGTTCAGGCAGGAACTCACCTCCTGGTGGTCAAGGAGGCTTGCGGTCATTCCTCCATCACGATGACGCAACGGTACGCCCACCTCAATCAATCTGCCATTCACGAGGCGATGGCGGTTCTTAACCAAAAACGGACATGATCTCCGGTATACGAGACTGCACGATCACTTCATCAGCACCAAAAACCCGAGTGCGGTAATGATGTCCACAGCTTATTGAAACAAAGACTTGACTAGCCTACTCTAGGCAGGCAATATCATCGGGTCCACAACACTCTGACTCGAGCCTTTCCGGAGACCCGCCGTGAACTGTCACAGACTTTCACACCAAGCACCTTTTAATAAGGCCCCCTGGCACTGCATTCAGCCTTGGTCAAGACCCGTCTATATAAAGACATTTCAGAAGCCTTCAGAACTTGCTAGTGGCAACAGGTCAACCAGTCGAACCTCAAGGAAGATTAGCAGTGTGACGAAGTCGCAGTCGGCTGCTCTTCGAGTGTGGGGTTCTGACCATAAGACGGGTTTGTTGGTGCTGTTGCTCTTCTGCGGGAGTTTGTTTAGCGCTCGGGCTCAGGTAATCACTCCGGAAACTCAACAGGGAACGCCCATCAATACGAGTGACGACCTTCATGGTATCGAACGTGTAAACACGATGGGACTCGGCCTGCATCTCGAAATCCCGCTCGTCAGCCTAAGAGAACATGACCGCACCGTTACCTGGAAGTATGTCTATAACTCACCAACTTATTCAACACATTACTATGCGCAACCAACTTCCGACAACTCCAGCAACGGCAACTTCGCTATCCAGGGACCGGGTTCACAGTTCAAAGATTCAGAAGCTGACAACTGGAACATTTCCAATTCACTCGACTGGCAGATCCTATGGGACGTTACTGACAGTGATCCGTCCGGGAATCCTCTGGGTTGTCCCGACAACTCATCCAACCCAGGACGCGATGCACAGAATGTAACTTTTTATGTAACACTAAACAACTTTAGGCTAGTCGATCCCGAAGGTGGAATTCATCCCTTGGCTCTGGAGTCCTACTACTACACACAAGTTGGCCGGACAGTCTCTACAGGTTCGAACGGCGGCGATCCAATTTTTTGTGCAAATATTCCGCCCAACATAAATACATCTACTACCATGGATGGTCTTGGTGCGTGGGTTGACCTGAGCCATTACGATTCCGCTGACAACGCTTTTTGGTTGAAGGATGGGACAAAATATAACCTCGAACGAGCTCCCTCCTTGCAATGTCCTCCGCCTGCTGAGAACTGCTGGACAGCCCAAGGATTCGTATATGGTGGACGTTCCTCAGTAAGTGTAGCTAGCATTGAAGATCGGAACGGGAACTACCTACTCGCACCGGGAGGCAACTTTACTGCAGATACTCTCGGAAGCGAATTGACTCAAAATTCAGGCGCAAATCGAACCGTTGTCTATAAGTACAAAGATTCAAATGGTGCAACTCAGAACATTACTGTCAATATGACCAATGTCGCAGTTAACACCAACGATTGCGACCTCACAATCGGTGGTACCTCACCCTGCATTGAGATCTCAAATGGAAGCTACTCACTGCCTCAATCGATTGTGCTTCCGGATGGCTCAACCTACAGCTTCACTTACAACTCGCCGGGTATGCATGGCGAGTTGAGCTCTCTGACTCTTCCCACAGGTGCGGTGACGACGTATACGTATACGCGAATCAACTCAAGAAGAGCAACGCCACGGGTTGGAACAACAAGCTTTCGCTACGCGATTCAATCGAGAACCGAGAAGGTGGGATCTCAAACGAACACGTGGAATTATAGTTTCACCAACGTCATAGACGATAGCTACTTTACGTCTTGGGTCCAGGATCCGTATGGAAATTGTACCGAGCATATCTACGCGCCACTCACCGCAAATGATCCTGGTGTCGAGCAGGTAGTCACGACCAAACAGGGCTGCGGCGATAATGGCCGGACATTGAAGACGGTCTCATCGATTTACCAAGGTGATCTAATAGGCGGTGATTTTGGGATGACCTACTGGAATCCACGGCCCATTGCTGTGACTACCGTGGTCGGTAATGGTCAATCTTCTCAGGTTCAAACCGATTATGATGCCTTCACCTATACGACGTCAGCGGGCAACCAAATCGCAACCAGTTGGCTGAACCCAATCGAGGTTCGGGAGTACAATTTCGGTGAAAGCTCCCCCACAAGGACAACAGATTATTCTTATTTGCACCAGACCGGTTCCTCTTCTCACGCCGCTTCCGACTACGCTGCAAAACATATCCTAGACCGCATCCATAAAGCCACAGTCACCGGCGTTTTCGGCCAGCAGTTTAGTACGACCTACGACTACGACTCCAACTCGGTCGCTTCATCTGGAACTCCTTACAGGGATTCCGCTTATGGCAACTGGGGGAATGCCACTTCGGTAACACTAAAAGACGAGACTTCTGGTGCTACCTACCAAGCCTCTTACTATTACGAGGATACGGGATCAATCGTTCAAGCAAAAGACTATAGGGGGAACTCCACTTATTATGGCTATAACGATAGTTGGAACGAAGCTTCCTGTGCATCCGCATCTCAGCAGACACACCTCTATCTCACAACGGTAACCAACGCGCTCAACCAGGTCACACAGAGATCCTATAACTCTTGTTCAGGCAGTCTGAGTTCAGTTACGGACCCGAACAGCATACAAACCATTTTTACTTATGATCTTCTGGGACGCTCCACCAGAATCAAAAGGGCAGTTGGAACCTCCGCAGAGGCGTGGACGATCTTTAGCTACCCGGATGCCAATCACTTTACTTCATCACAGGATCAGACAACACGAGGTGACGGGGTAGTCAAGAGCAGTAAGACTTACGACGGTCTGGGAAGACTCAGCAGTGAAGTCGCGCCGAACGGAGCCGCAGTGGACACCTTCTACGATGCTACTGGGCGAATAGCCTCGGTGACCAACCCCTATGCCGCAGGGGACACCGCGATTGTCTCAACGAGCTACACCTATGATGCTCTCGACAGAAAAACCACGCAAACTGCTCCAGATAGTTCTGTTAAACAGTGGTGTTATGACGGAGTTGCCGCTGGCTCCGAGACAGGGTGTGAGGGACAGGTAGGAACATCAACAAACGGTACATGGGTGGACTTTACAGACGAAGGCGGACGGCGATGGCAGCGCACCCGTGATGCATTTGGCAGATTGCTCAGGGTGTTTGAACCAGGATCGAATCTTGCGCCTGCTCTTGAGACGGACTATTACTATGATAGCTTTGGCAACCTAACGCGGGTGAATCAGCAGGGTAAGTCTGACGATACTCCTCGCTCCCCCCGTAGTTTTAGCTATGACTCATTGTCTCGCCTCCTTACATCCTCAAATCCGGAGACAGGAACGATCTGTTATGGATTATGGAGCGGTTCGAACTGTCAGAACGGTTACGATGCTAACGGTAACCTCGTTCACAAGACCGATGCGCGAGGTATTCAGACCACGTATACGTATGATGCTCTCAATCGGCTCTCAATCTTGGCTGCGGATGGGGAGCACACGGTTTCTTGGGGGTATGACGGCAAAGATGCTTACGGCGGTACGCCCCCCGGTGTGACCAACGGTATCGGACGCCTGTCCATGTTCAGCAACGAAGTTAACGCGGCTACTGTTTTCGCCTATGATTCGGTAGGTAGGCTGACGACGCAACGCCAATGCATCCCAAGTGATTGCTCGTACAACTTAGAAGTGAATGCGGGCTACGATCTAGCTGGGAACATGACTTCACTCACTTATCCGGACGGACACCAGATGACCCAATCTTGGGATGCCGCAGGTCGTTTACAAACCGTCGGGGATGGAACAAACATACAAGCCTACGTCGAATCGATCACGTATAACGCAGATGGCTCCCCGAACGTCACTACATATGGAAATGGTGTTCAGCAAACGGTCAACGAGAACAATCGTCTCCAAGTCAAAGACATGGCG
>CAXTRZ010000038.1:0-14145 GCA_964246715.1 uncultured Acidobacteriaceae bacterium
GCGTAAGGGCGGTCAGCCGGTGTAAGGATTGTCCGCCATATGCCGCATTGCCCCCGAATGTTGCGGGGCAGTGTCGCATTCGGCTTTTTGCCATTCTGACCTATTGCGTGCCTTCCTGGAAGAGCTCACGGCCGATGAGCATGCGGCGGATCTCGGATGTACCCGCGCCGATTTCAAAGAGCTTTGCGTCACGCCACAGCCGGCCTGCGGGGAACTCATTCATATAGCCGTTGCCGCCAAGAATCTGGATGGCCTGACCAGCCATCCACGTCGCCTTCTCAGCGGAGTAAAGAATGGCGCCCGCAGCGTCCTTACGGGTAGCTTCACCGCGATCGCATGCCTGCGCGACGGCGTACACGTATGCGCGGCAGGCGTTGAAGCCGACGTACATGTCAGCCAGCTTACCCTGCATCAACTGAAACTCGCCGATGGATTTGCCGAACTGCTTGCGCTGATGCACATACGGAACCACGAGGTCCAGGCAGGCGGCCATGATGCCGAGCGGGCCGCCCGATAAGACCAGGCGCTCATAGTCGAGTCCGGACATGAGCACGCGAGCGCCGCCGTTGACGCGGCCAAGAACGTTCTCTTCGGGAACTTCGCAGTTGTCAAAGCGTAGCTCACAGGTGTTCGAGCCGCGCATGCCAAGTTTGTCCAGCTTGGGCGAGGTCGTGAACCCAGCAAACTCCTTCTTCACGAGAAATGCCGTAATGCCGCGCGATCCAGCCGTGGGTTCGGTCTTCGCGTAGACGATCAGCACGTCGGCCTCAGGACCGTTGGTGATCCACATCTTCGTTCCGTTAAGAACAAAGCAGCCGCCGCGTCGCTCGGCACGCAGTCGCATGCTGACAACGTCGGAGCCCGCTTCGTTCTCGGACATTGCCAGGGCACCAACATGTTCTCCAGTGACAAGCTTTGGCAGGTAAACCTGCTTCTGAGCCAAGGTGCCATTCTTGCGCAACTGGTTGACGCAGAGATTTGAATGCGCGCCATAGGATAGCCCGACGGAGGCTGAAGCGCGCGAGATCTCCTCCATGGCGACGACATGAGCAAGATAGCCCATATCGGCACCGCCGTACTCCTCCTCGACAGTGATGCCGAGCACGCCAAGGTCTCCAAGCTTTCGCCAGAGCTGATGCGGAAAGGCATTTTCCCGGTCCACCTGCGCGGCGATTGGACCAATCTCACGGTCTGCAAACTTCTTCACGCTGTCTCTCAGCAGATCGATCGATTCACCGAGCGCGAAGTTGAATCCCAACATACATTCTCCGTTTCACTCGCTGCCGGCGGAATCTGGCAAGAAGGTGCTTATTGCCGCAGGTCAGCGCGTGCTCCAGGCTGGCAGCTCACCGCATCCTTGCCAGTGAGCGATTTCCATCGCCTACGTGAAGCTGCAAGGACATTCGACACCATCCGTGTCCATCATGTCCATTTAGAGTCTGACGCTCTCGACAGCGCTGATTTCGACGCAGGAAAGACATTCTCTTCTGCAACAGAACTGAATATTAAGCAATCCTTGAGCAAAGCGGACGCCAACTCAACAATCGCTTACAGGTTTTCGCCGCGCAGCGCACGTCCTGCATTTTTCTTTCCCTCTGAGAGGAGCTTCTTCATCTCTTCATCGTAAGAACCCAGGGCCAGTACATAGCCACGCAGCCGGGATGCATCGTAATGTGGAGCAATCCCCGCAAGAATGAGCATCGACACACGGCTCATAAATTTGGCATAGCGGGTTGAAGCGAGCTCCCCATTGCGGACCTTGGCCGCTTCAAGTATGCCGTGGAACTCAGGTCCACCTGAGTACATGGAGGGTAGGCTTTCAAGCGTTGTCTGCCTGTGTCTCTGTGCGTCGTCCAGCAGACGGTCGATCAGCGACTGGATTCTGTGTCCTGTATGTCGAACGATCGTCAGGGTGAAGTCACGGTATCCCTGTTCCCACATTAGCCTGTCGGTAGCCGCCGTTTTATCCATCAATTCGACACAACGGCCCAGGTGCTCCAGTTCGGCCTCAGTCAGATAAGGAACACTGACCCGGATAGCCAGCGTGATTTCAGCAAGCTGTAGGCTGAGAACAGCCTCCAAATCGGAGATGTCGAAAGCAGCGATGCTGAAGCGGTGGTTCGCACGTGCAACCACAAATTGATCCTGCTGTAGCCGGCGCAGCGCTTCACGGACAGGGCCGCAACTGGTGCCAGAAGCCTTTGCGATCGCAAGTTGTGAGAGTGGCGTTCCAGGTTGAAGGACACCGCTCAAGATATCTGCGCGCAATTTGTCATAGATTAGCTGCACCATGTTGCCAGCTCTCTTTTTTACTTCCCTTTTCACAGCTTCTCCTTGGGCCAGCTCTTCCATTCCATGTTCCAGCACAACGATCGACCACACAGGCAAGGACCGCCGCCCCCGGTTGCATGGGTGCGGGGAACACACCGAAGCTCTCAATGCAGGCGGGGAAAAAGGGAGAGTGCGCTTTCAAGCCCGATTTTGCGTTTTGCCGATTCGGAGATGCCGTCAAATGCAAGGAAGCGTTGAAGCGGCGCCTCGATGCTTGTCGCGGGTAGAAACGGAAGATCAAATCCCAGCATTAGTCTTGATGGTGGCACAAATCGCGTGGCAGCGGCAAGGGGCGCATCTGCCATGCAGCTGGTCAGATCGAAATAGAACGATCGCAGGTCGTTGGCGATCTGATCGGCACTTATACTGCCCGGCATCAAGGCTGGAACCAGTTGTTCCACGCGCGAGGAAAGAAAAGGGATTGCTCCTCCCGCGTGAGTCGAAATCACTTTGATTCCGGAGTAGCGCCTCTTTGTACCGGAGAGCACCATGTTAATCACCGCTCTGGCTGAGTCAAACGAAAACTCGATAAACACAGGGGCCATAGGCGCCGTATCTGCTGAAACCATCGGGTGAACAAAGAGCACAGCACCACGTCGATGCAGCTCATCAAACCAGGGATCGAACAGCCGATCTCCTAGATACGTGCCGCGTATGTTTGAAGTCGTTGCGATCCCATCGAGCTTCAGAACGTCCAGCGCATACTCGATCTCGGCTAACGTTTCATCCGGATCGTCAAGCGGAACTGCTGCGAGCGCTGCAAATCTGCGCGGGTGCGCGGCGACGATCTCTGCCATCATCTCATTGACCTCCCTGGCAACCCTGCGGGCAGCGTCACCACGCAGTTCGACGGTAGCGTCAGGAAGGGAAAGTACCTGGGCACGCAGGTTGTGATCTTCCATGATTTCGAGCGAGGTCTCCGGCGACCAGGCCGGAAGCCTGGGAGGCAGAAAGATTCGATACGGAAATCTGGCGCTGCTGTCGAGCTTGCTGATGCGCGCGACAAGCGCGTGATAGCGGCTGGTGAGCGGATGGGTATGCACATCAATCATGGCGCGGCCGGAACTTTCAAGCTGCCCAGTGTCAGTTTCTTCATTGTCTTTCATAGTCAGGCATGCATTGGAACATGGCTACTCTTCAGGTCAAAAGGGGCTGCAGGATGCTCCTGCAACCCCTTCCAGCTCACTTCAGTAAAAGAGATCCTAGGCAAAGAAGAACGAGCGGGCCTAACTTTTGCTACGCCACGCCCTTTTCAACGGCGAGGAAGTTGCCGAAGGCAGGTTTTCCACACAAGATGCGGCCGTAGTCCTCAGCGCAGGTCTCATAGTTGAATTGCCCATGCACCGTAGCGACCCTTGAATCGCGAGCGTAACGCTGCATGGGATTGTTCTCATGGATGGTAGAGGCGCCGCTTCCGCGGTGCAGGATGTCGATCGCCTCAGCGCACGCACGGGTTGACCGTGCTACATCGAATCGTACCTTTGCAAGAAAGAGCTCGGTGAACGGTTCTCCCTGAAGAGCCTGCCGGTCAATTTCGGCTGCATTCGCGCTTAGGATCATCTCAGCGGAATCGATGCGGGCCATCGCTTCGACCAACTGAAAATGAGTCACAGGCGCGTCCGACTGAATTCTGTAATCCGTTGCCGTAATGCCGCGCTTGCCAACACGGGCCATGTAGTAATCCAGTGCGCCTTTAGCCATCCCAAGAGGCGTGGCGCCGGAGAGCGCGGAGGTGTAGGTAACGAAGTTGTTCCTGTAAAGAGCGTCTGAAAGAGGCGTAGAGGCCCAGTTGCCCTTGAAGGCGTCGACCAGGCTGATGGTGCGATACTTCGGCACAAAGATCTCGCGGGTAAGCTGGACGGTGTTGCTTCCGCTTGCCTTCATTCCGCTTACGGCCCAGTCGTTCAGGATGTCCAACTCAGCGGTCGGCACTAGGTTCAGGACGATCTCTCTCTTTCCCATGCCGTTGTCGCTGACTGCGCCCAGGATCGTCCACGCAGTATGTCTGCATCCGCTGCAGAAGGGCCACCTGCCCTCGAGCATGTAGCCGCCCTCCACGGGGCGCGCCTTGCCTGGGCCGGTGGCGCTGATCACTCCGGAGACCCGGGGCGCACGCCACTCCATGCCGTACACCTCATCTCGCGCCTCCTGCGAGAACATCGCGATCCAGCGAACATGGGTGGTTGTCACCCAGCTCACCCAGCCCGTCGAGCCGGCGATCTTGGCTGCGGCAGCATAAACGCGAAGTTGATCGAGCGTGGAAAGCGCCGAGCCGCCGTACTGCACGGGAATACTGATGTCGAAAACCCCGGCGTCGGCTAAACATGCGACGGTCTCGGCGCTCAAACGCCCGGAGCGTTCTTCCTCCAAACAAAGCGGCTGTAAACGGGGGAGCGCAGCCTCCACCTCTTCAATGATTTGGTCAGCAGTTCTAGATTTTGCCGGAACTTCAAGAAGCGAGTGCTGTGTCATTTTGGTCTCCCTCGGTGTTCCTTGTGCACTGCGGAAACGATATCCTTCTCTTCTAAAAGTGTCAATACTTTTAATCTCTTACTTATGGTTTTTCTCATAATGGTGCGGTATCGAAGTTTAATCCAATGTTTTCGTCTGAGAGTATAAGTACTTACGTGCAATGCTAAACATACCTAGTAGTTAAGTCGCAACGAGAACTGCAGCAGCCGCGGAGAGTTCGCCTGGGTCGTGATCACGCCGAACAGCGCACTGGCCGAGCTCAAATTGGGGTCTCCGAATTGAACATTGTTGAGCAAGTTGAACGCCTCCGCGCGAATTACCAGTTTGACGCGGTCGTTCAATGCTGTCCTCTTGCCAATAGAGAAGTCCCTATTGTCGAGTCCCTGCGTCCGTGCCTGACCATCCGTGCGTGGTTCGTTACCGAAGGTAGCGGGTGCGCTGAAGCATGCAGCGTTTAGCACCGGCTGACCCGCGCGTACTCTGGCCGTGATTGATCCGCCGAGAACCTTGTTGCACCCCGGCACGACATTCGGTCGAATGGTTCCTGCGCCGTATGTGGTCGCAAGAACGTTCGCGGTAGCGGTGATCGCGACAGGAAAGCCGCTTTGGAACGAATTAATCCCCGTGGCGTTCCAGCCCGATACTAAGGTCTCCGCTGCCGCGCCCTGATGAGACAGGAACCGCTTTCCTTTGCCCACCGGCAGATCCAGAATATAGCTGACAACGAGCCGGTGCGGCACGTCAAAGCTTAGGTACGACTTCTCCGCGCGCAGATTCGTGTTGTCCTGGACCAAACCGATTGGATGGCTTTCCACGGCAGCCGTGGAGGATTCGGCGTTACTCAAAAACTTGGACCAACTATAGTTCGCCAGAATTGTTCCACCGGCGGAAAATCGTTTGGTAAAGGTCGCCTGGAGCGAGTCGTAGTAGGTGTTTCCAAGATAGGGAGACACTTCGTTGACGTTCTGGTACTGCGGATACGGACGTAGCGCCTGACTCGGCGCAGCGTCAAACTGATCCGGAATTTGGTTCAGATTCAAGGTCTGATTGACAGGAATGTGATCGCCGCGAGCACCCAGATACGCTAACTGAATGATCGTGGTTGGGGTGAAGGACTGCTGCACGCTGGCGTTCCATTGCTGCAGGTATGGAAAGGACCGGTTCGGATCGCGGCCCTGAATGGTCTGGCCGTTGTAGTAGGTCGGATTGTTGGCATAGCCGCGTCCCAGCGGCAGCAGGATGGTGGTTGGTCCGGCGACTGACTTTGCCAGTGGATTGCTCAGCTTCGTTCCCGGCGAGATGAACGTGGTGGCCTGGTTGACGGTGGACCCTTCCGGGTTCGCAATGACGACGGTGTCACTGGGGTAAAAGGCGTAGCTGTACCCGGCGCGGACGGTCGTCCCCGCCTGGGGCAAGAAGGACACGCCGATCCGGGGAGAGAAGAGCGTGTGATGGCCCTTCAAGTCGCTCCGGCTCGGATAGGCGGCCGTGTTTACCAGCACCAGCGGATTCGCAAGCTCTGGGATTAGTACAGCATTACTGTCGTGCTTTTCTAGGAAGCCTCCGGGCATCTCATACCGCAGGCCGGCGGTGATCGTCACACGCGGCGTGATCTGGTAAAGATCATTCGCGAAGATACCTCCCAGGTGGTTGATCACGCTGGGCGCCTTAAGCGATTCAAAACCTGCCGGTGCCGCCGTGATAGTCCCGATCACAAAGTCGGCGATCGGGGTCGCTCCAGCCCCAGGAGCCACCGGCGCGGTGCCCGCGCACACCTTCACTGCCGAGGGAACACAGGAGGTTGCAGTTCCGGCAAAGCTGAACGAGCCGCTCGGCTGAGGATAAGCGCCGAAGTACGACTCCTGCTGACGAGCTTCGCCCCCAAAGCTGAGCGAATGCCGCCCAACTACCTTGGAAAAAGTTGCTGAAAGAACGTAGTTGTTCAGCGGTTGATGAACCACGAAGTTGAGCAGGTTGAAAGGTTGCGGGATGTTGCCGGTGATGGACACGTCAGGGAAGGTTTGAGCCCCGAGCTGCGGCGCCACCGTGCTCCAGAAGTGGCCGCTGCCTCCGGTCGCATTTCCGTCGAATTGCCCCAGGTTGACGGCAGAGGCGACCGGCTGATCATAGGCGAAGAAGCGCAGGTAAGACGCGCGTACATCGAGCGTGGAGCTGGCACTGAGCAGGACCGTATCTCCGGCGACATACTGCTGTACCGTTGCGCCTTGTGCGGAGGCGGCGCTCGGACCGGAAGTGTTAAAAAGAAACTGAGTGCCTGGCTGTGACCGGTCCATGCGGCTGTACCGGGCGAAGATCGACTGCTTGGCGCCAAGGTGCTGATCGATGCGCAGGTTGTATTGGCTACTGGTGGCGCTGGCTTTTCCGTTTTGCGAGAAATTGATGGCCGGCCCCGCCGAGGTGTTCGGAGTCGGGAAGTAATGCAGCACGTTTCCCATGACATTCGAGGTAGGATCGATGAAACTGCCAGAGCCACTGACTGCGGTGGCACTGTTTGGACAGATTACGTTGAGCACCCCCTTGCACGAGATCTGCTGCTCCGTTGTCACGCCACCTACCGTCTTTGAGGATGCGGGATCATACACCGGGCCATCCGCCCTGAAGTCACCGCTGAGTTCCGCCGGCGTGGGCACCCGTCCAAGATTCGGCACTCCTTGCGCCAGACGGTAGCCTTCGTAGGACAAGAAGAAGAACGCCTTCGAGTGTGGGATCGGTCCGCCGACAGCCGCGCCAAACTGATTCTGCGTGAACTCAGGCCGCGGCACCGGAGCCTGATTTACGATCGTCTGATTGTTGAAGAAACTGTTGGCGTTGAAGATGTTGTTGCGCAAATACTCATACACCGTACCATGCAGGCTGCTGGTTCCAGATTTGGTGGCGAACGAGACAACGCCACCGCCAAAGGCGCCATATTGCGGATTAACAACGCTCGACTCCACCCGAAACTCCTGCACAGCATCCTGGGTGATGACGTAGCCGACCTCGTGGCCGATCAACAAATTCACAGGTGCGCCGTCAACATAGACAGAGCCAACACTTGCCAGCCCCCCGGCGATCGAGTAGTTGCCGTATCCCACGGCATTGCTGAAGGCGCCGCCGGAGACGTTGTTGCTTGAAGGCGCACCTTGAGAGCCCCCCTGCGCCACCACCCCGGGCGTGAGCGCAACCAGAGTCATCGAATTGCGACCATTAAGTGGGCTGTCCTGTACCTGTCTTCCTTCAATCACCTGGCTGATGGTCGGCGTTTGTGTCTCAAGCATCGACGCGCCCGCCTGCACCGTCACAGACTCGGATGTCTCTCCGATATCGAGCGCATAGTCAAGAGAGACCTGATCCTCCACATGTAAATCGATGCCCTCACGCACCAGAGTTTTGAAACCTTGCACGCTGACAGTGGAGCGGTAGAGGCCAGGAAGGAGGCCGTTCAACCGATAGAGTCCGGTTGCGTTTGTTGTCGTGGTACTACTCACACCATTCGCCGTGTTAAGAAACGTCACGGTAGCCGCCGGCACCTTTGCTCCCGAGGCGTCCATCACGAATCCGGATACCGTGGCCGAGGCTCCCTGCGCCATCAGCCTCTGTGGCAGCAGGCAAAGAAGCGCCGTTAATAGGAGGCTAATCCTCAGAATTTCAGGCAATTTGCCTCTCACAGCTGAGGAAATCTCAAATGCCTGGGATTTGCCAGTTGTAGAACCGGCGAGGAAGAAAGCGGCCAAGGGGCGGCACGAAACGATCAGGTGCTGGAAGCGAATATGCGGCATAAGAATCTCCGAAGCGGAATCCAGCTTGCAAGGGCTTTCCTTCCGCAAAGAATGCTGTTCAAAGTCGCGAGGAGATTGCCTGACGAAGAGCACCAATGTCAACAGAAAAGTATTTCAACATCTAGCTCCATCATGAAAGAGTTGTGTATAGTTGTCTCGCAATGTGTTGAGACATTATGAACGCATTACGGCTTTGCAGTTTATTGAAGCGGCTGGATAAGATCGCTCTCAGCTTCTGGCGGCTCGGCCCAGCCGCTTTGCGGAGAAGAGGAAACCTGAAAGGAGAGATCAATGGAATATGAACTGACAACCATCACCACGCCCGACGGCAGGTGTCCTGGACATGTATTCACTCCACAGGGGTGGGGTCCATGGCCCGGCGTGATTTTGTTTATGGATGGATTTGGCATTCGTCCCACACTCTTGAAGATGGCGCAGCGGCTCGCAGGCCGTGGCTATGTCGTTCTATTACCCGATCTGTTCTACCGGATCGGAGCTTATGCCCCACTCGACCTGGAGAAGGTCTTCAGCACGGGAGATGTCCGGAAGGCCATTGCCGAGACGATAGGACATCCCACCAATCTTGATTTGGCGGTAAAGGACACGGCCAGTCTGGTCGCGTACCTGGTCGGCCGCGAAGATGTCGCGGGATCTGGAATAGGCGTTACCGGCTACTGCATGGGGGGAGCCTTCTCGCTTGCCTCCGCGGGCATGTACCCGGATCAAATCAGGGCCGCGGCCAGCTTCCATGGCGGAAATCTGGTCACGGACTCCCCGGTGAGCCCCCATGCGCTTGCACCGGCAATGAAGGCATGCCTCTACGTGGCTGCCGCGGAGAACGACCCCAGTTATCCTCCCGAGATGGCTATGCAACTGGAGCAGTCGCTTAGCCGTGCCGGTGTCGACTACCGCTGCGAAACCTATCAAGGCGCGCTCCATGGCTGGACAATGCCGGACACACCGCGATATAACCACGAGGCCGCCGAGCGTCACTGGCGCGAGCTATTCTCTTTTTTTGCCTCCACCATAGGCTCCGAAGCGTCCGGATTGGAGCAGGATACCCGCACTGCAGCTGCAAAGGATGACTGAACTCGCAAGCGCCCCTGTTTGTCTTTACTGAGTTGCCAAAGATGCGGGAAGACAGAACTCCTTCCTTTCCCGCCAGAACTTCCGCACTTCGTCTTCGCATTCGCCTTCGAGAAAGTCCTATGAGTACTGCTTCCATACCGATGAGCATCCGCTCTCCCAGGCAGCGTCCTGAAACAAGCAGCCGAACAGTGGTTCTGCTCTGTTATCTCGGATTTCTGCTGAGCTTTAGCGACCGCGCGATCTTTTCCATGGTCCTGAAACCGATCAAGGCATCGCTTCACTTCACGGATTCGCAGCTTGGACTTCTGGTCGGTCCTGCGTTCGCCGTCGCCTACTCGATCTTCTGCATGATTAGCGGTCCTCTTGTAGATCGGTTCAGCCGAAAAATCATCATGATCTCCGCGATCGGTTTTTGGAGTCTGATGACATTTTCCACTGGTCTCGCCAGCACCTTCCTGATGATGGTCCTAGCTCGTGGCTTGGTGGGCGCCGGGGAGGCCTTCATGCATCCACTTGCGATGTCACTGATCAGCGACACCGTCCCCGCAGAAGGCCGGCCAAAGGTCTTCTCCTTCTACATGAGCGCGGCGGCGGTGGGCGGAATCGCGGCACAACTGCTGGTCGGCACCCTGCTCCATCTTCTGGTAAACCGGCACTCCGTGTCCGTCCCCGCTCTGGGTCTATTGCCATCCTGGCGCATCGTCTTTCTTTCCGCCGCACTTCCCGGAATTTTGCTGGTCATGAGCATTGTTCTGTTCCTCCGCGATCCTGCTCACGTGGTGGAAAGGCATGGGCCGAGTGATCCCGGCAACGGCTTGATTGCCTTTGCAAGAGAACACGGCCGGTTGCTCCTGGCATTGATGGGCGGAGTGGCCGTCTGTCAGATTCCCTCCGCTACTCTGGCGAGTTTTATCGTTCTGTTCTTCGGGCGGGTGCATGGCTGGACTGTCGCACACGCCGCGTTTGCCGCTGGAGCGCCGGGGGCGCTTGCAGCTCTGATCGGCTGTCTCTGCGCCGGCGCGTTCATTCAGGCGCTGAAGCGTCGTGGTTATGCGGATGCTCCCATACGTGTTGCCGTAATTGGTGGCGTGATCTTCGCCGTATTAGGAACTGCAGGCGTTCTCATTCCCAACGCCTCCGCTGCCGTCGTTCTGCTGGTAAGCGCAAGCTTCTTCACCTACCTTCCTGGCGTTGCCATGTACTCCAGCATGGGTGAGGTGCTTCCTCCGGCAACCCGTGGGCGATTGACTGGAAACATCATCGCGGTCGGCATCCTCACTGGCTCCGCCGGGCCTTACCTGGTAGGTCTGTTCAGCGATCGTCTTTTCCCAACGCCCGCCGGCATCAGCCAGTCACTCGCGCTTACGTTCACGAGCGTGACCATCCTGGGTGTGGCCGTTGCTTTGTCTGGTATGGCTGCGTACCGCCGTCGCGTCTTCCAGATGGAGCCAGGCATTCTGGCTGCGGAGCCGCGAACAACAAGTTAATACCGGGCCGCTGTTGCGGAAGCACCTGGGGCAGCGTAGTGGAACAGTTCTCCTGATGAGGGTCTATGACGGCAATCGGCATGCAAACCGTGAACGTTCCGCATCAACGGCCCGCGGTCGAGGGTGGAACCCGATCCGCCTGGATCATCGTGATCCTCTTGTCCTTGATGCTTGCCATGTCACTGCTGGATCGCCAACTGCTGGCCATCATCGCCAGCCCCGTGGCACAGGCACTTCATCTCCGCGATGCGCAGGTCGGACTATTGATCGGCACCAGCTTTGCGATCCTCTACTCTCTCATGAGTCTGCCCATGGCTCATGGTATCGACAGGCACAACCGGAAGTACCTGGTGGCTGGAGGCGTGGCATTGTGGAGCGCGATGACCCTTGCATCCGCCTTTGCCACCAGCTTCACAATGCTCGTAGTCTTCCGCTCAGGGGTGGCTGTCGGCGAGGCAGTCCTGATGCCTGCGGCTGTATCGATGATCTCAGATCTTTTTGTAAAACCTGAACGAGCCCTGCCGATGACCATCTTTACGTCGGTAGGTGCGGCGATGACGACCATCTCTTTTCTGATCGGAGGCGCGGCCTTGAAGCTGGCCGGCGTCCTGACCTACAAGCTGGCCATGGCGCCCTGGCGACTGACGTTCGCTTTGGTCGGCAGTCCGGGCCTGCTGCTCGCGGCGGCTTTCCTGTTCACCAAAGAACCGGCACGAACAGCGGAACAAGTGCAGGAAGTAGGCGACGCCGGGATGGCCGCCTTCTTTCGTTATCTGTGCGGCCACTGGTGGTTCTATCTTCCCTTCCTGACCACCGACGCGGTGTTCGCAATGTTCACCTACAGCCTGTTCAGCTGGGTCCCGACGATCATGATTCGGGCGCACGGCTTTACGGCGGCTCAGGCCAGCTTTGTCTTCGGCTTCATCATGACTCCCCTGCAGGTCGGTGCTTTATACCTCTGGCCCAGGCTTGCAAGGCGGTTTGAAAGACAACAACTTCATCGCGGAGTCCCTCTCGCATTGCTGATTGCGTCGATCTTTGTCACCCCCTTTTACATCGTTGCTCCCTTGATGACCAACCGGTACCTCTTTACAGGTGGGATCTGTCTATCGATCATCACCGCAGGAGCATTTTCGGTCCTGCCTGCCATAGGCTTTCAGATCCTTACGCCGGGTCGCATCAGAGGACGAATCACGGCGTTGAACCTGCTCTTTATGAATCTCGTGGGGTATGGCCTTGGGCCTGTAAGCACCGTGTACTTCGGAATGGCCTGGCAGAAGGTGCGCGTTCCACCTAGTTGGCACCTCCAGGTGAACCCCTTGGCAAGAGGTCTGGCGACCGTCGGCCTGATCGCCGCACCAACCATGGTGATCTGCATGTGGATCTGTGTCCGAATGAGCAGAAAGATGCCGCTCGTGGAATGAACGACTTACAACCGCACGAAGTAGAAGCGCTGTAACGCTTATGCGTTTGAGAGCTTGCTTGAATCTGCGGGATGACCTGGAGCCGAGTGAATCACCAGCCCGCTTAGAGATTCGACAGCGTTCCTCGGATAGCAACTATCGGGACGCACCAGTGGTGTTGGTGCCAACCGTCGATTTTTCGTTGAGACGAGGCGACACACAATGAGTTTTTCACTTCAAAACAAGTCCGCTCAGGCTGTCGTAAACTCCGAAGAGGCCGCGCTTGATCTCTCGTCGACCCAGCATTTCGGCCGGTACGCCTCTTCGGTGTCTGATGGCGAGCGAGCCGCTCGTATTCAGCTGTTGCAGGCCGTTCAGGCCATCTCAGGCACCTTGAACGCAGGGGCATCCCAATCTGACAGAGAGGGCCGATTATGCAAGGAGTCCGTGCAGGCGCTCACCTCCCATAATCTCTGGCGGATGCGGCTGTGCACCGAACTCGGTGGTCTGGAGCTTCCAATAGCGACCCAAATTGAGGTACTTTCCGCATTGGCTGCCGAAGACACCTCCAGCGCCTGGTGCACCATGGTGGCGAACAATGGTCTGGCGGTGCTCGGGGCTACCATGCCGGAAGCGGCGGTAGAGCGTATCTTCGCCGGCGGCGTTCCGCGCTGCACCATCGTTGCTTCTCCCAGCGGATCAGCGACGCCCACCGACGGCGGATTCACTCTGAATGGCACATGGCGTCTGGCGAGTTCCATTCAACATGCTCAGTGGGTCTACGCGACGGCTTTCGTCGAGCGAGATCCGTCGCGCCTGTTACCGCTGGCAGTTCCCGTGCAGGATGTTGAGTTGCTCGAGACGTGGAACGTGGTCGGCCTTGCGGGGACTGGTTCCAAGGACTTCAAACTGACCGATTATTTTCTGCCGGCGGAGCTGGCCGGGCGTGAGCACGCCCCCTTCGCGCAGGTTCGAGGCATCCGACGATATGACCTGGTGGACGTAGAGTTTCTTGAGAGCTATGAGCATCTTGCGTTCGCCCTGGGGGTTATGCGGCGGAGTTTACGGGAGCTGCACGTCGTCTTCTCAATGCCTTTGTCGGGCCGCTACGTGTCGGAGCGGGAGGTTGTTGAAAGTGAAATGGGCAAGGCGCTTGTACAACTGCAGGCTCTCGAAGCCCTGACCTACTCCGTCTTCGATCGCATCGACGCCGCGGCATTTGGAGAGCTGAAAGGATGGTCTGAGTCAGAGCGATACCTGCCTCGCGCGCTCGCCTCATGGGCCACAAAGCTTGCACTCGAATGCGTGCAATTCGCATTTCATCGCGCAGGCATGATGGCTCTCGGCGCGCCGAACATCTTTGAAAAGCTGCTTCGCGACATGAGTGTGGCCGCAAATCACGTGGTCGTCAACGATGTCGCCCTTCCGGCATATACGCAGCATCTCATTGAACTCGGAACTCCACTCGACTTCAGGCCTCGCACCTTAACGCAACGGGAGATTTGATATGGACGGCCAATCGTATCGCCAGTTTTTCGGTCAACTCCCTACGGGAGTCACCGCGATTGTAGCAACTTCTTCTAC